>JAGWVO010000155.1 GCA_018970845.1 Planctomycetota bacterium | reverse complement strand
TCCCGCTGCGTCGGAACCGGCGCCCGCCGCCAACGACAGGCTGTAGTCGCCTTCGCCCGAGCCGAGGTTCGACAAACCGGACAATGTGTAGGACTTGCCGGATCCGCTGAGAGAAGCTCCCACGGAGGCGAACAGCCGGTTGGAAGGAACGATTTGCTCGGCTAGCGAGTTGCTTGCCCACGACAGCCTTGCAACCGCGCCTCCACCATTCTCGTAGTACTCCATCTTGATCGGTACAGGCTTATTGGCAGTCAGGGCGATGGTTCCGGAAATGCGCGTGGGGCCCATGTCCCACCAAGCGTTGACGACAAGTTTGCCATCCACCCAAAGGCGCACGCCATCATCAGTTTCCGTGATGAATGTGTATGTCTCGGAAAACTGCGGAAGGATGAACCCCTCCCAGCGGGCGCTGAACCCGTCTGAATAAATCTGGGCGCCCGGACTGCCGCCTCCCCAATTGAAGTTGATCGTCGAATCGGTCCGGCTGAGCGAGGGAGTTCCGGACAAGGACATGTTGTTGAAATATTGGGCAGGCAGGCCGCCTGAGACATTTTGGGAAATAGCGATGGCCTGCCCGTTTTTCTTCAAGGAAAAATCAGATAGGTCAACTCCCGTCACAGGTTCGCTGAACTCCACGGCGACCGAGTCGACATCGCCTTGGCGAGGCGTGGCCACGGGTCCCATGGAAGCCGTGGGGCTTGAGGCATCCACGGTGACGGTGAAAACGGGCGATGCCGCCCCCGCGGCGCCCTTGGTGATCTTGATGTTTCTGACTTGGCCGTCGAAACCTTCATTGTTGGCGTGGTGAGCCGAGCCGATTCGGATGGTCTTGTCGGAAGGATCGAGATTCCCTTGAACCGATAGGGTGGCCTTCAGCACTCCGCCCGCAAACACCTTGAGCGTGCCGTTGGACCCATCGTTCGTGTAGGTCATCTTGACGGAAACAAAGTTGCCGCCAGTGTTGGCGCCGCCAAACAAGTCGGTGTAGCCAAAGTCGTTTCCCTTGAGGAACAGGGAATCGCCCCGCAAGGTTCGAACCAGCACGCCATCCGTGTATAACCCGTAGGAAAACACCGTGTTGAGGCCGTAAAAATTGTTGGAATTCATCTTGTACTCGGCCTCGAATGTCCAGTTCTGGCCGAGATTCTGGCTGATCACATAGGGGTTGGATCCGTCGGGGCTGAGGGTGTACGGAGTTCCTGTCAGGTATTCGGTGGTGTCCGCGTCGGTCGCCGTGAAGTCGTGGCTGCCGTCGGCAAGCGAGGCGGTGGTGAACGACCAGGTGCCCTGGGCGCTGGCCGTGACGCTGCCGATGGCGGTCGTTCCGTTCAAAACCCTGACAAGCGCGTTGGCATTCGCGGTGCCCGTGAGGGTGATGGTCCTGTCCGAGGTGATCCTGTCGCCAAGCGTTCCGGTGTCGTCGCTGAATCCCGTGATGAGCGCAGCCGGAGTTTCGCGAGGTTCAAACTGCTCAATCAACAGGGGACGACGCTGCCACGGTTGCCGGGGCGTGCCCTCGGTGAGGATGCGCGTGATGGCGCCCATCTTGCCGATGGCCTGGCTGAGCCAATCGGCTCTTAGAGGAACCTTTTTGGGCGAATTCGCCCGCCGGTTTCCCGCTTGACTCATGGCGCTACCCCATGCGGACGCGGCCACGCGCCGGAATTCATTTCCCGGGCGTGGTCCGTCGGTCTGAAACCCGGCTGGAGGGCCTCCATCCAGCACGAATTTCTCATCTTTCATCAGACCATAGTGAAATCGGCATGAATACCCCGAAATGCTTGTGATTTCTGGATTTTCAGCCAAAACCCAAGCCTGAAACCTGGCAACCCTAGCTCAGTTTTCGGGGGCGGTGAAATAATTCCCGGGGCGTTTTCATTTCTTGCTCAAACCGGCCATCCAGGAAAGCAGGTCCCGGCGCCAGGAATCGTCATCCTCGAACTCCAAGGTGTGGCAGGCCCGCGGATACTCGAGGATCAACCGTGGCCCCATCAACCGCTTCCTCACCCAGCGACGCGTCGCAAGGTTGTCGATGATCCTTTCCCGCCCGGCCAGTTGCACCAGCGAGGGCAGCTTCCAGCGACCCGAAAGCAGGTGGGAATCAAGCCAGGCACTCTCCACCAAGAACCTCGCTGTGGCCTGGTGCAGGCAGAGCCTGTCTTGCTCCAAGTACTTGATCCATTTGGGGTTGGAAGTGAACAGCTCCGGGTCGCTCAGCGGAATGTCCACAAGCGCGCGGGGATTCAACAGGCGCTTGATCAGGATTCCCAGACGCTGCCACCACGGCAATGTGACCATCGGGCACAATCCAGGGGCGATGAGAGCCACGGCATCAACCAAACCGGCATGCTTCCGCGCCGTGGCCAGGGCGACCTTGGCGCCCCAACTGATACCCACCAGAACGCGCGGCCGCGGCGTGAGTTCCTTGAGCGCAACAGCAATGTCATCAACCAGTTGCATCCAGTTGGGCGTGTCACCCCTGCCGCTGGTTTGCCGGCCGGAACCTCTCCTGTCCAAAAACCCCGTTTCCCAACCTCGCTCCGCCATCACCAAACGGGTGGGCCCGTACCATCCGGCATGACTCTGGATGCCATGAAGCATGAGAACCGAACCGGATGGCGTGCCCCGCGCCGGTGTCCGCCACAGGTTCAATGGCGCTCCATCGCTCGCGGTCAAAACCGTGGGTTCAGCCATCAAGCGCGACCTCCCTCACGGCCACGCGTCCAACGGCGGCCGGATCCACGGTCACCCCAAGCCCAGCCTTGACAATGGGTTGCGCCTTGCCACCCAAGCCGAAGGTAAGGTCCTCCATCGTCAGGCGCTCCCTCACCAAAAACCGGTCGAACGATCCCTCCACGGCTTCCAAACCGGCAACCGCCTGGGCGAAATGGCGCCCCGCGGCGCTCAGGATACCGGTCTCACCCACCTGACATCCCAACTGGCTACCCAATCCCGATGCCCTGGCGAATGCCATCAATCGCAAGGAAGGGATGAATCCCCCGCACTTGGAAAGGCGGATGTTGAACAAATCGACCTCGCCAGCGGCCACCCGGGCAAGGGCATCATTCATTCCGCACAAAGATTCATCCAGCATCACCCGCACCCCGGTTGCTTTCCTCAGGGTGCGCAGGTCATGGTCGGCTTCCACGGGCAACGGCTGTTCCACCCAAGCGATTCCGTGCGGTTTGAGCGGTGCCAAGCGATCGATCGCCTCGCCCAGGTCCCAAGCCTCATTCGCATCCACCCGGATCTGCCGGCTTGGCCCCAAAATGTTCCTCAGCGTTTTCACGCGCCCGGGGTCATCCTGCCCGGCGATTCCAACCTTGATCTTCACATGGCGGAATCCCGTGTAGCGGTACAAACGGGCCAAAAGTGCCAGTTTCCAACCCTTCGACGAGGTGATGACGCCGCTGTAGCGAACCGCTTCAAATGGCTTCGCAAGCGAGGGTTCCAGCATGGCGACAATGCCGGCCAACGGCTGTCCGAACTTGCGTCCGCAGGCGTCGAGCCAAGCCAGTTCCAGCGCGCACCGAACCGCGTTCCCGCCGATTTGACGGCTATCACCCTCAACGGGATTCATGGCCATGGCCTCGGCGGATCGAACCGCCGATTCCCAGGTGCCGGCATTCAGGTTCGCCGCGAACGGGCTTGCGCCAGCCAGGGCCAAGGCGCCTTCAACCGTTTCACCCGTGACATAGTCCCGGGGCAAGCCCTCGCCCCAACCCGTTTCACCGGTTGACAATACACAGCGGGCCACGAGGCTGTCGGTGAAGGTGCGCTCATGCGAGGCATGCTTCACCTTGCGCTTGAGCGGAATCCGCACATGCCACAGGTTCCAATCGGCTGGTTTCACAGACACCTCATAAATTGGGTCATCTAGGTAATTTAACTGATGAAAAATGGTGGCAGCCGATTTTTCCCTCGGATTTGACCTTGCGCCAATCTCCCAGGCCCGGCTATCCGCACCGCCGTCCGTAGGGGGAGTTGGGCCTGAGCCCGGCTCTTTCGGATAAGTGCGAGGGCCGGTTGTTCCGGCCGGTTGCGTGCGGGCAATCGGCCGGCTTCCCTGGCGGGGGAAGGGCAGCGGCGGACCAACTTGTGGAGGGACTTCTGGGTCACTCCCACCGGTTCGCCAAGCCGCGACAGGTTTCTCGCCGGCATGGGCCGGGTCGATCGACCCGGCCCATGCTGTTTTGCCATCCCTGTGGGAATTGCCCGCCGGCCCGTGGCCCGTTCTAATGAATGAGGTCATCAGCCACATGCCGGTACCTCCGCCGTGATTCTTCTTCCAGCCATCCTGATGCTGCTTCCTTGCGAACCGCCTCCCGTGGCGGCGGCGCGCTGTGTCAGCTGCCATGGGCCCGCCAAGCAGCGCGGCGGCCTCCGGCTCGACTCCGATTCCCGCGCCATCGCCGGCGGCGATTCGGGCGCCGCCCTGGTGCCCGGCAAGCCCGCCGGAAGCGCCATCCTCAGGCGGGTCGCGTCCGCGGGCGACGACCGCATGCCTCCTTCCGGCGAACCGCTGACACCAAGCGAGATTCAGCAACTCAACCAATGGATTTCGATGTTGAAGCCGGGCGCCCCGTCGGACGACCCGCGTCCCCACTGGGCGTTCACCCCGCCCGCGCGTCCGCCCGTTCCCGCCTCGGCGTTCCCGTCACCCTCCGCCAACCCGGTCGATTCCTTCATCCACGCCAAGCTCAAGGCCTCGGGCCTTGCGCCCTCTCCTCGCGCCGACAAGGCCGCCCTGCTGCGCCGCCTGCACCTCGACCTCACCGGCCTTCCGCCAACCCCCGAGGAAACCGACGCCTTCATCCGCGATTCCGATCCCAAGGCTTACGAAAAGCGAGTCGACCGGCTGCTGGCCTCCCCCCGGCACGCCGAGCGCTGGGCGCGCCATTGGCTCGACACCGTGCGCTTCGCCGAAAGCCACGGCTTCGAGATGAACCAGGCCAGGCCCAACGCCTGGCCCTACCGCGACTGGGTGATCAGGTCGCTCTGGGAAGACAAGCCCTATGACAGGTTCGTGATGGAGCAGGTGGCCGGCGACAGGCTGGGGGCTCCCGAGGCCACGGGTTTCCTGGTCGGCGGCCCGTGGGACCAGGTCAAGAGCCCCGACCCCGGGCTCACGGCGCAGCAGCGCGCCGACGAGCTGGCCGACATGGCCGGCACCCTCGGCAGCGCTTTCCTGGGGCTCACCCTGGGTTGCGCCCGCTGCCACGGCCACAAGTTCGACCCGATCACCCAGGCCGACTACCACGCCATCACCGCCGCCCTCGCCGGCACCCGCCATGGCGAGACGGCGCTGCCGGCATCGGCTTCCGATTTGCCGGGCCTTGAGGCGATCAGGAAGGAAAGGCAAGCCATCGAGGCCACGCTGGCGCCCCTGCAATCGCGCCTCCGGCCGTCCGTGACGCACACCCTCAACACCGAACCCCTGGGCCCCGTCACGGCAAGGTTCATCCGCATGACCATCACGGCCGCCGGGGGCGCCCAACCATGCCTGGACGAGTTCGAGGTCATCGACGCCGCGGGAAACAACGCCGCCCGCGGTGCCCGGGTGTCCGTCTCCGGAACACTGCCCGGCTTTTCGATCCACCAGGCGGCTCACCTCAACGACGGCCGGTACGGCAACGAGCATAGCTGGATCAGCGACTCGAAGGACTCCGGCTGGCTCATGGTCGACCTCGGCAAGCCTGTTGAAATCAAGGAGGCGCGCTGGAGCCGCGACCGCGGAGGCGAGGGGCAGGTCTTCACCGACAGGGTTCCCACGGCCTATTCGATCGAGGTTTCCGCCGACGGCGCGGCTTGGAAGCGCGCGGGCGGGTCGGCCGACCGGCTTCCCAAGGGCCGCAAGGCGACCCATGCCAAGCCAGGTCCCCCGCTCACCGCGGCGGAAACCGCCGCGCTTTCGGAAGCCGCCGCCAGGCTCGCCGACCTCGACGCCCGGGAAAAGAAACTTTCCGGAGGCTCCAAGGCTTATGCCGGCACCTTCGCCGAGCCGGGTCCCCAGCGGCGCTTCCACCGGGGCGATCCCACCCAGCCGCGGGAGGAAGTCGCGCCCGGCACGATCCGCGGCCTGGGCCGGGGCGGACCGTTTCCCCCCGGCCTTCCCGAACCCGAGCGCCGACTGGCCCTGGCCCGCTGGATCGCCAGCCCCGCGAACCCCCTCACGGCGCGGGTGATTGCCAACCGGATCTGGCAGCACCACTTCGGCGAGGGGATCGTCGCCACCCCCAGCGACTTCGGCCGCAACGGCGCCGCGCCAAGCCATCCCGAACTCCTCGACTGGCTGGCCTCCGAACTGGTGGCCAACAACTGGAGCCTCCGCTCGATCCACCGCCTGATCGTCACTTCCGCCACCTACTGCCAGTCCGGCGCCATCAGGCCGGAGGCCATGGCCAAGGATGCCGGCAACCGGCTGCTGTGGCGGTTCGCTCCCCGCCGCCTCGAGGCCGAGGCCATCCGCGACGGCATCCTCGCCGCCTGCGGCAACCTCGACCTGGCGATGTACGGACCGGGCTTCGACCTGTTCGAACCCAACGCGAATTATGTGAAGGTCTACATTCCCAGGAAAACCTTCGGCCCGCCCCAGTGGCGCCGCATGGTGTACCAGGCCAAGCCCCGCATGCAGCTTGACGACATCTTCGGCGCCTTCGACTGCCCCGACGCCGGGCAGATCGCGCCGAGGCGCTCGAGGTCGATCACGCCGCTGCAGGCCCTGGCGCTGCTCAACAGCCCGTTCATGGAGCAGCAGGCGGGCATCATGGCCGGCAGGCTCCAGCGCGAGGCCGGGGACGACGGTGCCCGGGTCGACCTGCTGTTCAGGCTGGTCAACGGCCGGCTTCCCGACGCCGAGGAAAAGTCCGGGGCGCTGGCCCTCGTCGCCGACGCGGGATTGCCGGCGCTCTGCCGCGCCGTGCTCAACAGCAGCGAGTGGCTGTTCATCCGCTAGGAGTCCGGCATGTTCGCCCGAGGCCGTTTCCTGCTCGACCGCCGCGCCTTCCTGGGCGAACCGGCCGGGGGGTTGGCCGCCATCGCCCTGGCCTCGCTGGCCCGGGCCGATTCCGCCCCGCCCTACCGGCCCGGGATCCGACCCGGCGAACCCGCCGCGGCGCGCCCGGCCCTGTTCCGCCCCAAGGCCAATCGGGCGTTGGTCATCTTTTGCTCAGGCGCCCTCAGCCATCTCGACTCATTCGACTACAAGCCGGAGCTGATCAGGCTCGATGGCCAGCCGATGCCGGGCGCCTCGGGCCTGGTCACCTTCCAGGGGGAGCAGGGCGCGCTGACGAAGTCGCCCTGGAACTTCCGGCCCCGCGGCCAAAGCGGCAAGATGGTGTCCGACCTGCTTCCCAACCTCGCCTCCATGGCCGACGAGTTCTGTTTCCTCCACGGGATGACGGCCAAAAGCAACACGCACGGACCCGCCGAAAACCAGATGAGCACGGGCTTCACGCTCGACGGCTTTCCCGGAATGGGTTGCTGGGTGAGCTACGCGCTGGGCAGTCCGTCGCGAGACCTGCCGGCATTCGTGGCCATTCCCGACCCGCGCGGCGGCCCGCAGGTGGGGTCGAACCACTGGAACAGCGCGTTCCTCCCGGCCGTGTTCCAGGGGGTGGCGTTCAACGCCGCCAAGCCGCTGCCGCACCTGGCCGCACCGGCGGGATTGAATCCATTGGCCGACCGTAAAAGTCGTGAATACCTGCGCCTGCTCGAGCTCAAGGCGCTGGCGCGCCATCCCGGCGACACGGAACTTGAGGCGCGCGTGGCCAGCTATGAGATGGCCGGCCGGATGCAGGTGGCCGCCGCCGAGGCCGCCGACCTCTCCCGCGAAAGCGCGGCCACCCTGCGGATGTATGGCGCCGACCAGGACGACCCCGTGCGCGCCGGTTTCGCCCGCAACTGCATCCTGGCCCGAAGGCTGCTCGAGCGCGGCACCCGCTTCGTGCAACTGTTCAATGGCGCCTACGCCATGGGCGAGGGCGTGGGCAACTGGGACGGGCACAAGACGCTGGTGAAGCAGTATTCCGTGCACGCGCCCATCCTCGACCAGCCTGCCGCGGCGCTGCTGGCCGACCTGAGGCGCACCGGCCTGCTCGACGACACGGTTGTGGCGCTGGTGACGGAGTTCGGCCGCATGCCGACCTTCCAGAAGGGTGCCAGCGGCCGCGACCACAA
>JAGWVO010000154.1 GCA_018970845.1 Planctomycetota bacterium | reverse complement strand
GGGGGTGGGGGTGGTCGGCGACTATTTCAGGCTTGAACGCTTGAAGGTGTCGGCCGGCCACGCCGGATTGATCCGTATGTCGCTGAACGAATACGAGCCGAGAAGCTTGCCCCTGTCGTTGAACATCACCGATCGAACCTGCTGGCGCGTCTCGGCATCGATCCAAATGGTGAGATCGCTGATGCCGTCTTCCTCGGGCTTGGGATATCGCGGTCGCCTCAGCACATGGCAGGGCCTCTCATCACATTCTGGCGGCCTTTGAATGCCAAGGTATTCGATCACCAGTTCGTTGCGGGCCTTGGCGGCCTCCCAAGCCGCAAGCGTGCGTTTCATGCCCTTCTTCATGCCGAAACCATCAATGCGATAACGGTTTCCGCGCTGGGCGTCGGATGAGTCGATCGCCCGCTCGAATTGCCCTGCCAACGAGAGGATTCCCCGGGGTTGCGCGACAATCTTGTCATCGTTCTCACCCTCGACATAAAGGGCGGAATTGGCGATTCCGGCACCCCTGCGCCATGACATCCGCACGGAAAAGGGCTTTTCCCTGAAATCGACCCAGATTTCCTCGGGTTGCTGCATCGAACCGCTGATCCGCTCCTGCTTGCTCAAAAGGCAGGAATAACCATGAATCCGGGCGTCCTGGATGGCAAGGCATTCCTTCAGGAAGCCCACTGGGTCGCCCTTGATGCGTTCGGCGTCGGGCACGCCGGCGGGAACGGCCGGCCCTTGGGGTTGCGGGGCCACGAGGCCGGTGGCCCACGCCATGTTGGCTTGGGACGATGGGCCAAGGCATCCGCACAGGCAGCAGACAATGAACGAGCAAGCGCTCACGCCGGAAGATAATCGGCGGGTGGCCAAGGTTTGCCTCCAGGAATCCTTCCCGAGAAGTGGGGGCGGGCCCCGGCGGTCAGGTGCCCTTGCCCATGAGTTTCACGCGCACCCGTTGCCCGATCCGGAGGGGAGGCTTGCCTTCCGACTCCTCGATTTCGATCAGGCACTCCAGCGTGCGCACATCATTGTACTGGAGCGGTTCAAGGATGATCGAACGGCGATGCGAATACCAGTCCGAAACCTTTGTGACCTTGCCGTTGTAAACCGGTCCGCTCACGGTGGTGTCGTCACGGATCTCGGCTTTTTGTCCAGCATGAACCCTACGGGCGAATTCCTGCTCCACCTCGGCGCGAACCACCTTTTTTCCGGCCCGGCAGAACATCATCGCCGGAGTGCGGGGGGCCGGCCCCAAGGTTTCGCCCTCATGGATATACCATCTCAGCACCGAGCCATCGGCGGGAGCCTTGATCTTGGTCTCCTCCAGCGCGAAACGAGCCTTTTCCAACCGCGCCTCCCGGGCCTTGAGGTCGTTGCGGGCCTGCTCAACGGCGATCTCGGGCTTGAGCGTTTGCGCCGCTCGCAGCTTGGCCTGCTCCACCTCAACGGCCTTTTCGCCGGCGCGCATCAATTCGGAGGCGCTTTCCAGTTCCTCGGGCTTGGCCAGCTTGTTTTTCACAAGGCTTTCCAATTGCTTGAGTTTCGCCTTGGCCGAACCCAGTTCGAATTCCTTGGCCTCGATTCCTGCCTTCTGGGCGGAAACCGATTGTTTCTGCTGCTCAACCAGAAGAAGGGCCTGCTTCACCTGCTCGCCGCCCGCGGCGACATCCGCCTCGGCTTCGGCCAACTGGGCTCGCGCCAGGGTGTTTTCCATTTCCATGAGCGTGGCGCCGGTTTTCACGGTTTCGCCTTCCTTGGCCACGACCTTGAGAACCCGACCGGGTTGCAGCGGATAAAGGGGCACAACCCCGTTTTCAGCGTCAACGAAAGCCACGCAAACAACTCGTTCCTCGGCGTCCAGCGCGGCGGCGGATACCGGCCCGCCTGGCAGTTCGGCGCCGGGCCCCGCGCCCTTGCGGAGCATCGGAATCGATTCAAGGAGTTCGGGTTGGGTTGCCACCAGTGCCGCGACTCCCGCCAACAGGATTCCCAGTCCGACCAACACGGGAACGGGATTGCCCCTGCTCGCAGCCTTCGGGCGGCGGGGTTCCGGTGGCGATGTCTCGTCGGCTGGCCCCGGCATGGGCACGATTCGCGGCTTGGTTGACTGGCTCATGGGGCAATCCTTGGCCTGAACGAGACGACATCATCCGGACCCGGCAAAACTTCTCCGGGTTCCGGCAGGGTAACGATGGATTCTTCAGGATGGCTCATGAAGCCGTAGCTTTGCCTCACGAGCCGGCCATCTTCCATGTGGAACACCCGGTCGGCGAATGGAACAAGCCGTGGGTCGTGCGTCACGCAAACCACCGTGGCGCCCTCCTCACGGGTGAGGTTCCTCAGCAGCTTGACCACTTCCTCGCCGTGGGCCCAATCCAGCGCGCTGGTTGGCTCGTCCGCGAACAGGATGTTGGGATTCTTGATCAAGGCCCGGCCGATGGCCACGCGTTGTTTTTCACCGCCCGAAAGCTCCGAGGGGCGCAGATGCTCCTTGCCGCCGAGTCCAAGGCGCTCCAAAAGGTTGTCGGCGCGGCACTTGGCCTCATTCGTGCCCAGATGATTGCCCCATGTGGCCACAAGTTCGAGCTGTTGGCGGGCCGTCAGCGCGGCGAACAGGTTGTATCCCTGAAAAATGAACCCGCAATGTTCGAGCCTGAACTGCTCGCGTTCGACATCGCTCATGGCCCAGATGTTTTCACCCAGGCAATGAACCGTGCCGCTATCGGGGCGAAGGAGTCCCGAAAGTATGGCAAGCATGGTCGATTTGCCGCTGCCCGACGGGCCCATGATCAGGACAAACTGGCCGGAAAGCACCTCCACGGAGACATGATCCACCGCAAGGGTAAACTGGGAGCCCACCCCGAATCCGCGGGTGAGGTTCTCAGCCTGAAGGATCGTCTCGCCAAGTCGCAAAGGTCCGTCTCCCTTCATGTTCAGCCTTTAGTCGGCCGGAAGTCCGTAGAGACTAACGCAGAAGCAGCGCCGGTTCGACATGTTTCAATGACCTAAGGGCGTAAAGTCCGGAGAATACGGCCATGACAAGCGTAATACCGGAAACGCTTGCCAGCATTCTCCAGTCGAGCAAAACCTGCACGCCGTAAATGTCGGCAACCCGGGCGAGGCCAAAAATCGCCGGAAACGATAGAAGCACCCCCACGACACCCACCCAGGTGGCCTGCGACATCACCAGCACCGACATCCGCCATCGCGGTATGCCCATGGCGCGCAGCACGGCGAATTCGCGCATGGACGCCGCCGTGGCGGCATATAAAGTCTGGCTTGTCACGACGGCACCAACCATCAGGCCCAAGACTGCGGCATAACCCAGCGCGAAGCCCGCCTTGGTCTTGGTGAGCCAGTGCCAACGCGACCTGAAGGAGAATTCATCGGCGGCGAACACCGAGATATCGGTGCCGTGCGCTTCGCGCAAGCGCGCCACCACCTTGGCGGCATCGGCCGAATCATGGCATTTGCCCAGAACATAGGTGATCTGTTCCGGCATCAGCCGGAGCAGGGAACGAGCCGTGGTGACCGAGCACATGACATAAGGACCCGCCAGGCTTTTCACTCCCTTGGTGAGTCCCACCACCCGCACGCGGTTTCCCACAATCTCGGCCGTGTCGCCAATCTGCTTGAGGCCAAGCCGGTTGAGGTCGGATTCGTCGACGACGATCGAGCCGGGTTCGGTCAACTGATGGTGAAGTTCGGGGGTAAGCTGCTTGATTCGGCCCAACGACTGATCATCGAGGCGGCAACCGATCACCATGCACAACTCCATGCCTCCATTGGGTTTGGCCCAGTAGGCAAAGCCTTGCAGGTAGGTTTCGCAACGATCAACCTCGGGATTGGAGGCCAGCCGGTCGACGGCTTGGCTTTCCCGGATCGGCCGGCCGAGGTCCACGCTGAGCGCCTGAGGGGCGCCAAGCCAGATGTCGGCGCGGCTATTATCAATCGGGATGCTGACGATGGAGAAAAGGCCTAAAAGCAGCCCAAACTGCAGGCAACCCAGCAGCGAACTGAACCCCACGGCCAGAATGGCCGGAAAGTAGCGCTGGCGCTCGTACCAGAGCGTGGTCAGTGAGTAACCCATGACTATAGTTTATCGGATCAAACAAGCAGGCACCAGCAGACGATCTGCAATCAGTAGCTTGCAATGAATAGGCAAGGCTGGTGGTTTGGGTCTAGTTGATTGGCGGGGGTGTCCATCCGGGCAGATCGCATAAGACCGGCTCGATATAAACATGATGCCAAAGCTGCGTGGCCACCAATCCGGCCAACCCCATTTCAATCGAGGTTCGCCTGGGATCGTTTCTGGCGAATCTGGGGTAGGCGGCCCTGGCTTCCGCCAAGCCCTTCCCGGAGAAGTACCCGGTTCGTCGCAGCGACTCGTCGGATAACAGCTGCGTCACATATGCCGGCGCTCCCTCGATGTGGAACGAGTCGAACGGCGCCCGGAACATCGCCTTGCGGCGGCGGGCGATGTTCCGTGGCAGCCAGCGTTCCGACATTTCCCTGAGGATGTGTTTTTCCCTGAGGCCCTTGAACTTGTAGTCGGGGTGGATGTCGGCGAGGAAGCGGAACACCTGCTCGTCGAGGAACGGATAACGGGCCTCCACGGAATTGTGCATCGCGATGCGGTCGCCCTTGGCGTTGAGCAGGAGTCCGGGCAGGTGGCATCGCCCCGACATGTACAGTTCCCGGTTCATCGGGTGGATCTTGCGGAACCGTTCCAGCGGCAGCTCAAGGTCGGCAAAGGGATTGTGGGCGAACGCCGTCTCGAGCATCGGGTCGGAAAACAGCCTCAGCTTCGACATTCCGACGATGCCGTAGATGTCGAGCCAGCCGTTGTACCCGCCAACCGACTCGCGCACCCGCCTGGCCATGCTGGCGGGGAACTTCCTTCCCGGCGCCATCGACACAAACAGGTCCCGGATGGCCGTGCTGAATGGCAGGCCCGTGAGCCTGTCGATGAACGAGGTCACCCGGAAGGTCTTGTGCCAGGGATATCCCGCCATCCACTCGTCGGACCCCTCGCCGGTGAGGGCCACCTTGTAACCCTGCTGGTGAACCGCTCGGGAAAGCATGAGCAAGGCCGCGCACGAGGTGTCGATGACCGGGGATTCGGCCGCCTCGATCAGTTCGGGGTAGGTGTTGAGCGCCTCGCCCGGCCCGAAGTCGACGACGAACGGCTTGCAACCGATCTTGTTGGCCGTCTCCATGGCCCTGTCGGTTTCGTCGAGGTGCGGATCGGTGATGCGGATGGTGAAGGAAGGTATGGGCCGGCCAAGCGCCTTGCTGGCCATGGCGACGACAATACCGGAGTCGACGCCGCCCGAGAGGTAACTGACGACGGGAACATCGGCGCGGAGCCGGCGCTCAACGGCCCCGTAGAGGACCTTCTCGAAGCGGTCGACCAATTCCCCCAGCGGGGCGCGCACCTCGTCGCCCCTGTCGGGGAAATCCATGTCGAAGTACGACCGCCTTTGCCAGACGGCGTCGCGGCCGGGCGTGAGGAAGATGTCCAGCAGTTGCCCGGGCCTCAGCGCGTGGATTCCCTCGAAGCAGGTGCGCGGGCCGGGCACGCCGAAAAACGAGAAGAAGGAGCTGATTCCCTCCCGGTCGGGGCGCGCCTTGACGAGTCCGGAGGCCAGGATCGCCTTGATTTCCGAGCCGAAGATCAGCCACTTGCCGGCATCCTCCTCGGCCAGGGTCCAGTAGAGCGGGCATATGCCGAACCTGTCACGCGCGATCACCACCCTGTTGGCGCGCGAGTCGTGCACGGCGAAAGCGAACTGGCCGCGGAGGCGGTCGACGAGGCGGTCGGCATGGTCTTCCCACAGGTGGGGAATCAGTTCCGTGTCGCAGTGCGACTTGAAGATATGACCCCGCGCCTGAAGTTCCTGTTTCAGCTCGGGATAGTCGTAGAATTCGCCGTTGAACACGGCCTGAACCAGGCCATCCTCGCTGCGGACCGGTTGCTGGCCGTCGGCGAGGCCGACAATGCTCAGCCTCCTGTTGGCGAAACCGATTCCCGGCTCGAAGAGGAATCCTTCCTCGTCGGGGCCGCGATGGATGATCGCCCCGGACATGGCGCGGAGCCGTCCCGGGTTCACCGGCCTGCGGCGCCCCGACAAATCCACCATTCCAGCGATTCCACACATTCCGTCGCTCCGAGTCGGGCTTGTCAGGCTTTCGCGTAAAGCTGGCGAACCTTGCGGGCCACCAGGCGGCGCACGATTCCGGGGAAGAACCGGCGCGTGAGCAGCATCCAGTAGGAATCGCCGCCGATCCAGGACTCGCGCTTGCCCGAGCGCAGCATGCCGACCAAGGCGCGGGCCACCCGGGCCGCCGGCATCCCCTCATCGAACCTCAAGTCGGCCTTGCCTTCCAGCCTGGCGCAATTCGCAAAGAACTCCGTCGAGGTCTTCCCGGGCAGGGCGAGGAGGACATCGATGTCGAACCGCGCGAATTCGGCCCGCATCGATTCGGAGATGCCGACAAGCGCCGCCTTGCTCGCGGAATACTCCGTCCATGACGGCAACGCGCATCGGCCGCACCGGCTCGCCACATTCAGGATCGCCGGCCTGTTGCCAAGCCTCAGAAGTGGCAACGCCGATCGGACCAGTTCCACCGGGGCGAAGAAGTTGGTTTCCATGATCGACCGGAAGGTGGCCTCGTCACCCGCGCTGACATGGTTCCAAGTTCCAATGCCGGCGTTGTTCACCAGGCCGTCGAGGCCTCCCATGGCGTGTTCGGCGTGCCCGACCAGACGCTCGCGGAACTCGGGGCTGGTGATGTCGCCGGAGAGGTAAAGGCATTCGTCCCCGGCCGTGGCGGCTTCGGAAGACAGGCTGGCAAGCGCCGATTCGTCGCGGCCCGTGGCCAGGACCCTGGCGCCCGATGCCGCCGCCTGAAGCGCCAGCTCGCGGCCGATGCCGCGACTGGCCCCGGTGATGATGACTCGCCAGCCAACAAGGTCCCTTCGCACGATTGATCCCCCCGTTTTCCTTAGTTGAACCGGAGGGCCGGCCCTTCCGCGATACCGGTTTGCCTTTCCCACGCGGCACATTTTACCGGGACAGGCTTGCAGCCGTCATAGTCGGCATGACCGGCATTCATTCGCCCGAACGACGGACTTCGTTGAAGCGATGCGGCCTGGTTGACCTCGAGACAATCCAGCGATTTGATTTGGCGAACGAATCGGCCCTGATCTTGATCCCGGGTGGATCCGCCAATCCGGAGTGCGCCACCAGAAGGTAACGCAGCACGAGGGGCTTTTCCCGGTTCAGGGTGATCTCGTCGGTCCGGGTGAGGGATGGGCCCATCCAACCGTCGGCCCGGACATGCCAGCGGGCAGGGTGTCCCGGATTTTCGGGGTGGTCGATCAGCGTGATTCCTTCCTCATGGCCTGCTTCCGCGCACGAATAATCCATCCACGCGTTGGGTTGGTTGAACAGCGCGGTTTCGCCCGTTTTTCCACTGGATCCGGTGATTCTGCCGCTTCCGAAATGTTCCGAGACTTCCCGCGCCACGCGCACGGCGAGCAATCCGAAGTTGGTTTTTTGGAAAACCAGGGTTGGTGAGGTCGGCCTGAGCATGGCCTGGATTTCCAAACTCCATTCACCCCGGTCGCTGATCGGGGATGCGGCAAAAACCACATCCTGCTCCAGCAGGTCGGTGGCGTCGTGCCCGTCGTTCCAGGCCAGGCGGACCGCGAGCACGGCTTGCCTGTCACCGTCCTCCTGGGCCAGCCATTCCTTCTGTCGGATGCTCGGGCCGGGTTTGTTCGACCAGAAGTCGATGCCCGCCACGGAGGCGTGGGCGAACCAAACCGACAGGTGGTGGTCGTGGTTGGGTGCTCCCGGATGGCCGATGCGGGTCAGCGACCTGCCGGAAGGACCCCGCATCGGGAACAGGAAGGGCCTGGGATGATCGCCGCCGAAATGCCAACAGGCGACCTCGTTTCCATCAAGGATGAACGCGAAGGAGTGATGCGGGCGGGGTTCGACGCGGCAGCGTGGAGGGAAGGCCATTGGTAATTCACCTTGAAAATCGCCATGGTCCCTGGATCAACCCATTGGTTCCAATCCGTCGCCCAAGCCCGGCCTGTTTGGCCATGAAAGTGACTATCGTTTCGCGGCACATCAGCCTATGGAGGAAGGGCGTTCCTCCGACACGCGTGGTCCGCACCTCCTGGCTTGTGTCATTGGGCCCGCGCACTTTGTCAGGTGCCCGCGGTTATTCCAATGGGGCGGGAACCTTCCAGCGTCCC
>JAGWVO010000153.1 GCA_018970845.1 Planctomycetota bacterium | reverse complement strand
CCGACGGAAAAACCCTCGCCTCCGCCGGGTTCGACGGAACCGCCAAGCTGTGGAGTTGGCCCGACGCCAAGGAAGCCAAGGCGATCGCCGCGCACCCCTCGCCAGTCTATTCCGTCGCCTTTTCCCCCGACGGATTGCAGCTGGCCACCTGCTCCGTCGATCCGGTCATCAAGATCTGGACCCTCGCCGACGGCAAGGCCGTCATGGAACTCAAGGGACATGGCGGCATCGTCGATGGCATCGCCTACAGTCCCGACGGCAAGACGATCGCCTCGGCCTCCAGCGACAAGTCGGTTCGCCTGTGGAACCCCGCCGACGGCAAGGAAATCAAGAAACTCGGCGACCACGCCGCCAACGCCTACACCGTCGCCTTCAGCAAGGACGGCAAGACGCTTCTCTCCACCGGCGCCGACAACCTCGTGAAACTCTGGGATGTCAACGAGAAAAAGGCCCTTCGCGACCTCAAGGGCCACACGGCGCCCGTCACCGGCGCGGTGTTCCTGCCCGACGGCAAGTCGGTCGCCTCGATCAGCCACGACCGCACCGTGAAGCTTTGGAATGTCGCCGACGGCAAGGAAACCGGCTCGATGGGCCCCACGCCCGACGACCTTTACGGAATCGCGCTATCGCCCGACGGCAAGCGCCTGGCCACATCGGGCTACGGCGGCAACCTCACGGTTTGGGACATCGCCGCCAAGAAGCAGGTGTTCCAGAAAAAGCTGCCCCAGTTCGGCGCCTACTGCGTCACCTGGTCTCCCGACGGCAAAAAGATCCTCACCGGCCACGACCGGCAGGAAATTCATGTCACCCCTGCCCCCTGAGCGGCTCGGGCACGCCGGGCTTCTCCCCCCGTCCCGGTGAGCGCCGCGCGTCAGCGCGGCGATGAATTGAAGTTTGCCATCACCGGGCTCACGCCCGGTGCTCACCTTGTCGGGGATTCATCGCCATGGACCGCTGCTGGTTCCTGACATGGACAACCTACGGCACATGGCTACCCGGCGATGGCCGTGGATCCGTGACCACCATCCGCGATGAGGAAACCGGGGAACGATTTCGGCCCAACGAATACGGAACGCCATATCTGCCGCCCATGCGGGAATTGGAGAACGCGGCCCGAGGGGCCATGCGGGGAAATCCGGTTTGGCTGACCCAATCGATGGCGGATGCGGCCGCCCAACAGTTTGTTGAAACGGGTCGGTTCCGTGGCTGGACCCTGCTGGCCTTGGCCGTGATGGCCAACCATGTGCATGTCGTTGTCGGCGTGATGGGTGATCCGGATCCCGCCCATCTTCTTCGAGACTTCAAAAGCTACGGATCAAGGACGCTGAACCGGAAATTCGGGGTTCCTGAATCAGGAACATGGTGGACAACGGGAGGGTCCAAAAGAATCCTGCCGGATGAAAACGCCGTTTCGGCGGCCGTTTCCTATGTGCTGCGCCAGGAACACCCTCTGGTTCTTTGGAATCCTCAAGACGACCACGGGTGAGCGTGAGTCAATCGAGCCATCACCGGGCTTACGCCCGGTGCTCACCCTCCAGACTTGGCTTCCGTCCCGGTGAGCGCCGCGCGTCAGCGCGGCGATGCCTCGCATTGGGGCTATCGCGGCGAAATGTCGGGCAGGCCGAGGCCGCCAAGGTGATGCCGTTCACGGGCCCGCATCTGGCGGCGGTCGTGCGCGTCCTTGTCGTCGTAGCCCACCAGGTGCAGCAGGCCATGAACCACATACAGGGCGAGTTCCGCCTCGACCGGGTGGCCCGCCGCGGCGGCCTGATCGATCGCCACTTCCACGCCAATCACCAATTCACCCACCAGCACCTTGCCCGAGGAGTACGGGAAGGTGATCACATCGGTGGGTTCATCATGCTCCAAAAACTGCTTGTTGATGCGGTGGATCGTGGGATTGTCAACAAACGCCAGGCTGATCTCGTAATCGGCGATGTCCTCCTCGGCCAGGACCAGCCTGACGATCTCGCGCATCCGCGGCCTGTCGATGGCCACCTTTTCCTGGGGCGAGGCGATGCTGACCTTGGGCACCGCTTAGGCTCCCGCGGCGGCGAGAACCGGTGAAACATCCGCCTCGGTCCCAACCGCGGGCCCGGCATCGGCCAGGGCGAGCACCTCGCGCGCCAGGCGCGCGTAATCCTCGGCGCCATGGCTGGTGGGCGCGTAGGTGAAGATCGACCTTCCAAAGCTCGGGCACTCGGCGAGCTTGATGTTGCGGCGCACGCGGGTGGACATGAGTTTCGCCCGGCTCCAGGGAGTGTTGGTGGCCCGGGCCCTTTCCAGGAACGCGGTGAGGTCGCCGATCACCTCCTGCGCGAGCCTGGTGTTGGCATCGCAGAGCGTGAGCACCACGGCGCTCACGCTGAGGCCGGGGTTGAGGCGCCGGGCGACGAGGCCCGTCGTCTCGAACAGCTTGGCCAGGCCATGCAGGGCCAGGAAGTGCGGCTGAAGGGGAATGATGACCTCGTTGGCGGCGGCCAGCGCGTTGAGCGTGAGCACGCCAAGGGAGGGGCCGCAATCCATCACCAGCACATCGCAGGCGTCGGGTTCGGCGTGGATCTGGTCCCTGAGGATGAGTTCGCGGCCCACGACGCCGGCAAGTTCAACCTCGGCCGCCGCCAGGTTGAGTTCCGCGGGGGCGATCTCAAGGTTGGGCTCCACGCGACGGCGGACGCTGGCCCATGAGGCTCCCTGGGTGAGCATGGAATAGACGGTGGGCGAGCGGCTGTCGGGCGCGACGCCCAAATGGGCGGAGGCGTGGGCCTGGGGATCGAGGTCAACCAGGCAGGCGCGCTTGCCGGAACCGGCGATGGCCGCGGCGAGGTTGACGGCGGTGGTGGTTTTTCCCACCCCGCCCTTCTGGTTGATGACGGCGATCCTGCGCATGGGCTGCTCCTCGGAAATCCGGGCCGGGGGGGTGCCATAACCGGCGGAGGCGGCCGGAATAAATGCCAATCAGGACGGATTTCCAAAACCGGATTGATTCCCGTTTCGCGGTTCGGGTATTGAGGTGTGTTTGTCGTCGGTCGCGCGCCGGCGACGCCCGGGCATGATGCCTGGTCACCATGATCCGCAGCTCAAGGAAGGGCTTCCGCGCCATGCAAGCGGTCATTCTCTGCGGCGGGCAGGGCACCCGGATACGGGACACCTCCGAACACCTGCCCAAGCCGATGGTTCCGATCGGCGGCAAGCCGATCCTCTGGCATGTCATGAAGCACTGCGCCAGCCACGGCATCCGGGAATTCGTCCTGTGCCTGGGGCACAAGGGACACGAGATCAAGCGCTGGTTCCTCGACTACCACCTGCGCGACCGCGACCTCACCGTGCGCCTGGGCAGGCCCGAGCAGGTGGAGATCCATCCCGGCGGCGAGGAGGAGGACTGGATCATCACGCTCGCCGAAACCGGCGAACACACGATGACCGGGGGCCGGCTTCACCGCGCCGGCCACCATATCAGAGGCGAGCGGTTCCTGTTCACCTACGCCGACGGCCTTTCCGACATCGACATCGGCGCGCTCGAGGCGTTCCACGCCAGCCACGGGAAGCTGGCCACGGTGACGGCGGTCGCCCCGCCGGGCCGCTACGGCGAACTCGAACTCAAGGGCGACGCGGTGCGCGCGTTCCGCGAGAAGCCCGAGCGCGCCTCCGGCCGCATCAACGGCGGTTTCTTCATCCTCGACCGGGGGGTTCTCGACCGCCTCGATGACGACCCGGCGCTGGTGTGGGAGCGCGAGCCGCTGGAAAGCCTCGCCGCCAACGACCAGTTGCGGGCCTACCGGCACGACGGGTTCTGGCACGCCATGGACACCACCAAGGACTTCCTCGACCTGAACCGGATGTGGGATTCCGGACAGGCTCCGTGGATGTCGTGGAATCGGCCGTCGCGCCCCCGGGCCGCGAGGGGCCCCGGCAAGGAGGCCGCATGTCTCCCATGAACCCAAGCGGCGAGACCGCCTTCTGGCAAGGCCGGCGAGTGCTGGTCACCGGTTGCACGGGCCTTGTCGGCGCCTGGACCACCCGCCTGCTGGTCTCGCGCGGGGCGCATGTGGTGGGCCTGGTGCGCGACCGGGTTCCCGGCAGCGACCTCGCCCGCTCGGGCCTGCTCCGCCGCATCGACCGCGTCCACGGCAGCCTGGAAGACCTGCCGCTGCTCGAACGCGCCGTCAACGAGTACGAGGTGCAGACCATCATCCACCTCGCCGCGCAAACGATCGTGGGCACGGCGAACCGCTCGCCGATGGCGACCTTCGAGGCGAACATCCGCGGCACCTACCACCTGCTCGAGGCGGCTCGCCGCAGCGGCCTCAACCCCGATGTGGTGCTCGCCAGCTCCGACAAGGCCTACGGCGACCAGCGCGGCGGCGCCTACAACGAGCAGACGCCGCTGCGCCCCGAGCACCCCTACGATGTCAGCAAGGCCTGCGCCGACATGATCGGCCGCGCCTACGCCGTCACCTATGGACTGCCCGTCTGCGTCACCCGCTGCGGCAACTTCTTCGGCGGCGGCGACCTCAACTGGAACCGCATCGTTCCCGGAACCATCAAGGCCCTGCTGGAAGACAGGCCCCCGGTGCTGCGCTCCACCGGCGCCCCGGTGCGCGACTACTTCTACGCCAAGGACGGCGCCGAGGCCTACCTGCTCCTGGCCCGGCGCATGGCTGAAGACCGCTCCATCCATGGCGAGGCGTTCAACTTCTCGGCCAACTTCCGCCTCAGCGCCATCGACATGGTCGAGCGGCTTTCGCGGCTGGCCGGCGGACGGCACGCGCCCCGCGTGCTCGCCAACGCCCCCAACGAGATTCCGCACCAGGAAGTGGACAGTTCCAAGGCGCGCGAGGTGCTCGGGTGGAAGCCCCGCCACGGCCTCGACGAGGCGCTTTTGGAAACCATGGCCTGGTACAGGGCCCACCTCGCCCGCGCGCAGGCCGACGCCGCCGACTCCAACACCCTTGAGTTCCGCGCCGCCTGAGGCGCGCCACCACCGACCGGCAGGGAGCCCGACACCGTGAAGACCGACAAGACCATCCTGACAGCGGGGCCTTCGATCACCCGTCGCGAGATCGCCTATGTGCTCGACGCGGTCGAGCATGGCTGGAACGACGACTGGAACCTCTACATCAGGCGCTTCGAGGACCTGTTCGCGGAAACCGCCGGCGTCGCCCACGCGCTCAGCACCAGTTCATGCACGGGCGCCCTCCACCTGGCGCTCAAGGCGCTGGAAATCGGGCCCGGCGACGAGGTGCTCGTGCCCGATTGCACCTGGGTGGCCACCGCCAGCGCCGTCACCTATGTAGGCGCCACGCCCGTCATGGTCGATGTCCAGCCCGACACCTGGTGCATGGACCCCGAGGCCGCCGAGAGGGCCATCACCCCCCGCACCCGGGCGATGATTCCGGTTCACCTGTACGGTCAGCCCGCCGACATGCTGCGCCTGGTGCCGCTGGCGCGTTCCCGGGGGTTGGCGATCATCGAGGACGCGGCGCCGGCGCTCGGCGCCACCATCCGCACCGCCGACGGATGGCGGCCCGTCGGGGGCTTCGGCGACATCGCCTGCTTCAGCTTCCAGGGCGCCAAGATCATGACCACCGGCGAGGGCGGCATGGCGGTCACCGCCAGCAAGGCGCTGTTCGAGCGGATGCGGTTTTACAACGAGCACGGACGCGCCCCGGGAGGCAAGGCGTTCGAGATCGCCGAGGTCGGCTTCAAGTACAAGATGTCGAACATCCAGGCGGCGCTGGGACTGGCCCAACTGGAACGCATCGGCGAACTCGTCGGCAAGAAGCGGACCATCCTCGGCTGGTACCGCGAGCGCCTCGGCGAAATCCCCGGCCTGGCCTTCAACGCGGCCAACCGCTGGTCGAGGGGGATCGCGTGGATGAGTTCGGTGGTCCTCGATCCCGACCGGCACCCGTCGCGGGAGGAAGTGTGCCGGCGCATGAAGGCCGCGGGCGTGGACACCCGGCCTTTCTTCCCGCCGCTTTCCACCTTCCCGATGTTCGCCAAGGGCGCCGGTTGCGGGCCCGTCGCGGCGCGCCTGGGTGCCTGCGGCATCAACCTTCCAAGCGGGCACAACCTCACCGAGGCCGACATCGACCGGGTCGCCGCGGCGTTCCGGTCGGCGTTGAAGCCGGCCCGCGCCGCCGCCTGACCATCCACCCCGGAAGCCACGCCATGATCGCCACCGCAGCGGGAATCATCGAAACGCTGGCCGGCCTCAAGGCCGCGGGGGCCCGCGGCATTCCCCTCAGGAACGACTCCGGCATGCTGGTGCCGGTCGGATATGGCGACCTTGGCGACCCCTCCGCGATCGCCTTGTTGGCCCGCTGGCGTGATCAGGCCGCCGATGCGTACCTCGCGCGCTCCCCCGTCACGGCCGAGGGAACGGCGACCTGGTTGCGGCGGGGCGTGCTCGGGACACCCGACAGGGTGCTTTTCTGGGTGACCGAGCCTTCCGGACGCCGCGTGGGCCACCTCGGCCTGTTCCGGCACGACCCGGTGACGAGATCGATCGAACTCGACAATGTGGTGCGCGGCGAGGCCGACGGAGCGCCGGGAATCATGACCCTGGCCACCGAGGCGCTCTGCCAATGGTGCCTCAGGCGGGATGACATCGACTCGGTGTGCCTGCGGGTGTTTTCCGACAATCACCGCGCCCTGAAGCTTTACGCGCGCGCCGGATTCATCGAGACGATGCGGCGGCCGTTGGTGCGCCATGAAACCGCCGACGGCTGGAAGTGGGAGGAGGCGCCCGAGCTTTACCGCGAGCCGGTGCCGAGGCATTTCGTGACGATGCGCCTGACGAAGTCGGCGGCGCGCGGGCCGGTGTTCAGCATCGTGATGCCGGCGAGGAACGAGGAGGGGAACCTGCCCCGGGCCCACGCCGAGCTCACCAGGGCCATGGAGGCGCTCGGAGAGCCGTACGAGGTGCTGCTGGTCGACAACGCCAGCACCGACGGCACCGGCAAGCTCGCCGAGGGCATTTGCGCCCGCGATGCGCGCTGGCGCTACCTGCGGTTCAGCCGCGACTTCGGCGTGGAGACCAGCATGCTGGCGGGCCTGAGGGCCGCCCGCGGCGACGCCACGGTGATCCTGTTCAGCGACCTGCAGGATCCGCCTGAACTGATCGGCGAGATGGCGGCCAGGTGGCGTGAAGGCTTTGATGTCGTGTACGGGGTGGTGAACCGCCGTGGCGGCGAGCCTTGGTGGAAGGCGCTGGGCGCGCGCCTGTTCTACCGGATCATGCGCGCCGCGGGTGAGACGCCGCTGCCGGCGGACGCGACCGACTTCAGGCTGCTGTCGAGGCGGGCGCGCGAGGCCGTCGCCGCGTGCGGCGAACGCAACCGTTACTTCCGCGGCTTGAGCCACTGGGTGGGATACCCCTCAAGCGCGTTCCGGTACGACCGCCGTCCGCGCACCGCCGGGGTGAGCAAGGCGCCGCCGTTTTACATGATGGCGCTGGCCGCGCGGGCCCTCACGGCGTTCTCGCTGGCGCCCGTCCACCTGCTCGGCCTGGGTGCGATGGCGGCCTTCCTCGTGGCGACGGGATGCACGGCCCTGTGGGCCATCGGGCCGGGAACCGGCCTGCCTGGCATCACCGGCCCGGTGGCGCTCCAGTGGTGGACGCTCGCGTCCGTGCTGGCCGCCGGATGGACCTGCGGCGAATACGCCGGCCGCACCTACCGCGAATCACGCCAGCGGCCCGAATACCTCGTTGAACACGCCATCCGCTGGGACAACGCCGGTGAAGCCGGCGGCCGCATGACGGTGGAAACGGCGGCTCCGGCACCCGTCCGCTTCAGCGGCTACCACACTCCCCGGGATCCATCGCCCGCCATCAACCTGCCCGGCCGGCAACGCCCGGCGTGGGCGCCACCGACACGCTGCTGAACAACCCGACCTCACGGAGAAGGCACCCATGGACCACGACACCCTCAAGCGCGAGATCCTCGACCTGGTGCGCAAGCACGCGGAAACCCGCCACGCCCCCAAGCCGTTCGTGCCCGGTGAGACCATGGTGCCTTACGCCGGGCGCGTGTTCGACCACGCGGAGGTGGAGGCCGCCGTGGATTCGGTGCTCGATTTCTGGCTCACCCTGGGGCCGCAGGGCGAGGCCTTCGAGCGCGAGCTCGCCGCCTCGGTGGGCGTGCGCGAGGCGCTGCTCACCAACTCCGGCAGCAGCGCCAACCTGCTGGCCGTCTCGGCGCTCACGAGCCCCGCGCTGGAAGGCCGGCTCGAGCCGGGCGACGAGGTGATCACCG
>JAGWVO010000152.1 GCA_018970845.1 Planctomycetota bacterium | reverse complement strand
CACCGCCCCGGCCGCGTTCAAGGGCGGATCAATCAGCGGACGCACCAGGCCGTCGAACATGGGGGGACTCACCTCGCGTCCAGGGTGATGCCGGTCTTGCCCGAGCCGGGAATCTCCACGCTCCAGGGCGTCTTGTCGGCCTTGGAAAGGGCCGGCTGGCGGACGCGCCCGGCCAGCGCCGGGTCGAGCGTCACCTTGTACTTGCCGGGCGCCACGCCGTCGCCATAAGGGAAGGTCTTCATCGTGAAGCTGCCGTCGGTTTGCAGCAGGCTCGACGGGTTGTCCTTGGCCCAGGCGTTGCCGGAATCGGGCACGAAGATCACGCTGCCGGCCGTCAGCGGCTGGCCCTTGTGCGTGATCCGGCCGGTGGCGGGAACCAGGGTGGGGCGGTCTCCGCAACCGGCAAGCAGGGCCAGGGCGGCGGAGGTGATGGCAAGGCGGATCATCACGGTCTCCCGGGGTGTCAGTCGAGGTTCACGACCTGCCCGTCGGCGGGCCGGATGAGCAGGCGCACCGTGGCGGGCGGCGTGCCGTACCTCAGCGCGCGGACGCTGCCGTCGGCCATGGCGAACTGCGGGCCGCTTGCCGAAGACGGCGTTCCCCAGTTGCCCCCGCCGCAGCTTTCGGCGCCCACGGTCCAGCCGGCTCCCGAGGCCCGGTCGGGGAAGGCGGTGAGCTGGGTGTCGGAATAGAGCTCGTCGCCGCAGCGGCCCGTGCCGCCCGTGCCGCCCATCACGAACGGCTCGTCCCAGTACCACGAGCCGGTGGCCACGGCGCTGGCCGCCATCGCCTTCTCGCCGAAGATGACGGTGTTGCTGGTGCCGTCGAGGATGCCGGCGATCGTGAGCACATTTCCCCATCCGGAATAGGTGGTTCGGCAGACCCTGTCGTTGGCGGCGTAGTCGCTGCGGGCGCTCGCCCCCAGGCCGGCGTCGTTGTAGGCCCAGCCGGGGTACACGGTGTCGGTGGCCGGCGCGGCCCTGGCCTGCGCGGCCCTGCGGGATGGCATGTGAAGGGTCTTCACCGCGGTGCCGAAGCACAGGAGCGGATCCTTGTAGAGAGCCTCCTGCTCGATGTGGGGCAGCAGCGAGTAGAAGGCGCTGCCCAGTTGCTTGCTGGGCTGGGCGTTGGGGCTGCCCCAGCGCGGCCGGAAGGCGCCGTAGCCGGGAATGGTGGTGAAGGCGTTGGGCGTGGTGTACGGCGCGGTGTTGTTGCCGACGCTGTAGTCGTACCCGCCGCCGGTGGGCAGGTGCCGGTTGGCCGACTCGAACCCGAGCGCCGCGACACCCAGTTGCTTGAGGTTGTTGGCGCTGCTCATGCGGTTGGCGGCCTCGCGCACCTTCTGCACCGCCGGCACCAGCAGGCCCACGAGCACGGCGATGATGGCGACCACCACGAGGAGCTCAATGAGGGTGAAGGCGTTCCTGACGACGCCCCGCCGGCCCCCGTTGTCGCCCGTGCCACCCATGCGCCGATTGTACCAACGCCCCCAGGGCGCGGGGCTCCCCTCTCAGGCTTGACCGTGCGCGCGCCATGCCCGACCATCGGACCTTCCAATGGAGACATTGACATGGGACTGATGATGGCGGCGCTCTCGTGCGCCTTGTTCGGCGCGCCGGCGCGCGGGGTGGTGCTCATCGTGGCCGACGACCTCGGCGCCCGCGACCTCGGCTGCGACGGCAGCAAGTACCACAAGACGCCGAACCTCGACGCCCTGGCCAAGTCGGGCGCCCGGTTCTCGCAGGCCTCCAGCGCCTGCCCCGTCTGCTCGCCCAGCAGGGCCGGCATCATGACCGGGCGGCACCCCGTCCGCTTCGGCCTCACCGACTGGCTGCCCGGCCGGCCCGACCAGCCCGCCCAGCAACTCGCCCGCCCGAAGCTGCCCGACGGCCTGCCGCTTGACGCCGTCACCCTCGGCGAAACCTTCTCCAAGGCCGGGTTCGCCACCGGCCACATCGGCAAGTGGCACCTCGGCGGCCAGGGCAAGGGCCCGGCCGAGCAGGGCTTCGCCTTCCACAGGGCCGCCAACGCCGCCGGGTCGCCGGCCAGCTATTTCGCACCCTACCGCTCCGCCAACGGGGCGGTCATTCCCGGCCTCGAGGAGGCGCCCCAGGGCGAGTACCTCACCGACAGGCTCTCGCGGGAGGCCGCCGATTTCATCCGCGCCAACTCGCAAAAGCCGTTCCTGCTGGTGCTGGCCCACTACGCGCCCCACACCCCCATGAAGGCGCCCGAGGCCACCGTGGCGAAATACGCCAGGGGACGGCCGGGCCAGCAGGGCAACCCCGTCTACGCCGCGATGATCGAGCACCTCGACAACGGCGTCGGCCTCATCATGCGAACCCTCAAGGAGACCGGACGCGACGCCGACACCATCGTCGCCTTCACCTCCGACAACGGCGGCCTGTGCACGCGCGAGGGCCCCGAAACCCCCGCCACCAGCAACGCCCCGCTGCGCGAGGGCAAGGGGTACCTCTACGAGGGCGGCATACGCGTGCCGCTGATCATCCGCGCGCCGGGCCACGATCCCCGCGTGATCGACGCCCCCGCCAGCGGCCTCGACCTGCTCCCCACCCTGGCCGAGCTTTCGGGCGTCAAGCCGGAGGGCCCGATCGACGGCGTCTCGCTGGCCCCGGCGCTCAAGGGCGAGGCCGTCGCCCCCCGGCCGCTCTACTGGCACTATCCGCACTACGCCAACCAGGGAGGCAAGCCGGGCGGCGCCATGCGCGACGGCCGGTGGAAGCTCGTGGAGTTCTACGAGACCGGAAGGCGGGAACTGTTCGACCTGCAGGCCGACCCGTCCGAAAGCCGCAACCTGGCCCTCGACCAGGCCGCGCGGGTGACCGACATGGCCAAGGCGCTCGACGACTGGCGCCGGCAGGCCGGGGCGGTGATGCCCGGCCCCAACCCGGCATACCGGCCCAACCCGCCCGGCAAGGACGGCGTCATCCGCGTGGGCGCCTCCACGGCGCGGGTGGAGGGGGCCCAGCTGCGGTTCGAGCCCCAACCCCACAAGAACACCCTCGGCTTCTGGGTCCGCCCGGCCGACTTCGCCACCTTCGAGATCACCGTCGAGAAGGGAGGGCCCCACACGCTGCGCGTGGTGCAGGGATGCGGCAAGGGTTCCGGCGGCGCCAAGGTCGCCTTCGATGTGGCCGGCGCCACTCTCGAATACACCGTGGAGGACACCGGCGGCTTCCAGAACTGGGCCACCCGCGAGGTCGGCGTCGTCAACCTCAAGCCCGGCCGCGCCACCATCACCGTCAAGCCGCTCACCAAGCCCGGCGTCGCCGTCATGGACCTCCAGGAAATGACCCTCACCCCCGCCAAGGGAACCAACTGATGACGATCCTTCTTGTCGCCCTTGTCTCCCTGGGCCAGCCCGCCCCCGCCGAGGCGGTCCGCGCCTCGCTCGCGCCGTTCGTGGCCTCCGGCGACATCGCCGGCGCCGTGGCGGTGGTGGGCGACTCCGCCGGCGTCATCGCCTTCGAGGCGCTGGGCAAGCGCGACCTCGCCGCCGGCGACGCCATGCCCAGGGACGCCCTGTTCCGCATCGCCTCGATGACCAAGCCCGTCACCGCGCTCACGGTCATGCAACTGGTGGAGGCGGGCAAGGTCGACCTCGACGCCCCCGTGGCCAGGTACCTGCCCGAGTTCCGCGACATGCCGCTGGTGAAGGAGCGCGCCGGCACCCGGGTGGTTCTCGACAAGCCCGCCCGCCAGCCGACCGTGCGCGACCTCATGCGGCACACCTCGGGCCTGCCGGGAGGCTATCCCAAGGGGCTAGAAAAGCTGTACGAGCGCCGCGACCTGCCCCTGTCGGTGAGTTCGCTGGCCCTGGCCCAACGGCCGCTCGAGTTCGAGCCCGGCTCGAAGTGGGCGTACTGCAACCCCGGCATCGACACCTTGGGCCGCCTGGCCGAGGTCGTCTCGGGAACCCGCTTCGAGGATCTCCTGCGCGACAGGATCCTCCTCCCCCTGGGCATGAAGGACACCTCGTTCTATCCGTCGGCGGAATCGCTGAAGCGGCTGGCCACCAACTACGACAAAAAGAACGGCAACCTCGTTCCGGTGGGCACGCCGCTGATGGGGCCGCCCCAGGGGGCGCTGTTTCCGGTGCCCGCGGGCGGCCTCTACTCCACCGGCGCCGACCTCGCGCGCCTCTACCGGGCCATGCTCGCCGGCGGCGAACTCGATGGCGCCAGGGTGATCAGCGCCGCCTCGCTCGCCGAGATGACCCGGCTGCAAACAGGCGACCTTCCGTGCGGGTTCGTCGATGGCATGGGATTCGGCCTGGGCTGGGCGCGTGTCCGCGAGCCCAAGGGAGTCACCGCCATGCTGTCGCCGGGCACCTACGGCCACGGCGGCGCCTTCGGCACCCAGGCCTGGATCGACCCCGGGCGCGGCCTGTTCATCGTGCTGCTCATCCAGCGGACCGGCCTGGGCAACGGGGACGCATCACCCATGCGCGAGGCCCTGCAAAAAGCGGCGGTCGCGCTCCCGCGCCGCTGAGGGTGGCGAAACCGGCCAGCGGCCGATAGAATGCGCTGTCTGGCCCGGGCATTCCGCGGCGAGACGCCGGGAGGGGACCCACGCAAAGGGAAGTTGTGAACCTGGTCAGGCCGGAAGGAGCAGCCATAAGCAGCGCCCCCTTGTGCAGTGGATCATCCTCTTCCGGCGTCCCGCCGCGGCCACCGGGCCCATCGGCTGGACGCCGGCAGCCTTTCATACCTTCGCTCAACCCGTAAAGAGACGCGCGGAGATGGCGAAAACCCGCACGGATGGCAAGAACCCCAAGCCCGAGCCGGAACCGGCGCCCCCGAGCGGCTACACCGTTCTGGCGCGCCGCTACCGCCCCCAGGCCTTCGGCGCGCTCGTCGGGCAGGAGGCCACCGCCAAGGCCCTGGCCAACGCCATCCGCTCCAACCGCGTCGGCCACGCCTACCTGTTCACCGGCCCGCGGGGCGTCGGCAAAACCTCCACCGCCCGGCTGTTCGCCCGGGCCCTCAACTGTGAGAACGGCCCCACGCCCGAACCGTGCGGCGCCTGCGGCCCCTGCCGCGACATCACCGCCGGCGAGGAGGTCGATGTGATCGAGATCGACGCCGCCAGCCACACCGGCGTCGACAACATCCGCGAACTGCGGGCCAACGCCGGCTACCTGCCGGCCCGCTGCCGCTTCAAGATCTACATCATCGACGAAGTCCACATGCTTTCCGGCTCGTCGTTCAACGCGCTCCTCAAGACGCTTGAGGAGCCGCCGGCGCATGTGAAGTTCATCTTCGCCACCACCGAGTACCACAAGATCCCCGCCACCGTGCTGTCGCGGTGCCAAAGGTTCGACTTCCGGGCCATCGGCGCGGGCACCATTGCCAGCCTGTTGGCCGACATCGTCGCCAAGGAGGGCCGCGAGGCCGAGCCCGCCGCGCTGGCCCTGGTGGCCCGGCAGGCCGCCGGCTCCATGCGCGACGCCCAGTCGCTGCTCGACCAGGCCCTGGCCTTCACCACCGGCACCCTCACCGCGCAGGCCGTGCACGACCTCCTCGGCTCGGGCAACGACACGCTGGTCGCCGGTCTCGCCTCCGCCGCCCTCTCCGAGAAGCCCGACGAGGTGCTCCGCCTGCTCGACACGCCCGAGGGCATGGCGGTGAACCCGGCCCAGCTCCTGGAACAGATGGCCTCGTGGTGGCGCGACATGATGGTGGTGCTGGCCGCTGGCGATTCCGGCCCCGAGCTGGATGTCACCCCGAGGTACCGCGACACGCTCGTGGCCTCGGCCAAGGGCCGCGACCTCGAGTCGGTGATGGCCGGCCTCGAGGTGCTCGACCATGCCATCGGCCGGCTGCGCAACACGGCCCACCCGAGGCTGGTGGTGGAGTTGGCGCTGGTGAGGCTCTCAAGGCTGGGGAATGTGGTGGGAGTGGCGCAACTGGCGCAGTCGTTGGCCCAACAGCGCGCCTCCGCGCCAGCGCAGGCCGCCCCCGTGCCGCGCCCCTCGCTGGCGCCCCGGCCCCCCGCCCCGGAGCCCCCGCCAAAAAAAGCCCCGGCCGGGGACCGGGCGGTTCCGCCTGAGCCCCCGGCCGACGCCACCCCCGCGGCACCGGCCGGCCCGCGCCCGGCGCGGGAGGTTTGGCCCGAGGTGATCACGGCCCTGGGCCCCATGCTGGGAGGGCGGGCGGCCGCCGCCTCGTTGGTGGTCAGGGGCCCCGCCGCCGTCGCCTTGGTCTTCCCCCCCTCGGCCAGGGCAGCCTTCGAATACCTGCAAGGTTCCGCGCCCCGCCTCGCCAAGATCGTCGAGACGCTCAGCCAACTCACCGGCTCAAGCCATGCCGTGAACCTGGAACTGGAGCATGGCCCGGCCGCCGCGACGCCGGAAAACCCCAAGCCCGAGGAACCCCGGGCCAACCCGATGGCCCGCAGGCTCGCCAAGGAACGGGCCGAGGAAATACCGCTGGTGATGCGCGCGATGGAGGTGCTCAAGGCGACCGTCGTGCAGGCCGACGAGGACTTCGCGAAGCCCCCCGAACCGGGATCCCCCTGACGCTTCGTGAAAAATATGCAAATATCGGGCCAAATCAGCCGATTCGCATTTATTTTATGGTGCCCCTTGTCTATAATGATCTCGGCCTGAAGGCGAGATCGCCTCGGGCCGTCGGGGGATTTGCCTATGGCGGGCCGGAGGGAACCGGTCGGCGCGACCACGGTGCTGGGGCGGGTCCAGGAAATGCTGGGCCGGTTGCCCGGGCTGGGGCCCAAGAGCGCCGAACGCGTCACCCATTATCTGCTGAACGCGCCCAGGGCCGATGTCATCGCCCTGGCCGACGCCCTGCGCGAACTGAAGGACCGCCTTCGCCGCTGCTCCACCTGCTGCATGCCGACGGAGGACGAGACCTGCCCCACCTGCCTCGACCCGCGACGCGACCCGGCGGTGGTGTGCGTGGTGGAGCAACCGCGCGACCAGGCGGTGGTGGAGCGCAGCGGCAGCTTCAGGGGCCTTTACCATGTGCTGCACGGAAGGCTTTCGCCCCTCGAGGGTGTCGGCGCCGACCGACTCACCATCGACCACCTCATTGAACGCGCCCGCGCCGGCCGGGTGCGCGAGGTGATCATGGCCACCAACCCCACGCTCGAGGGCGACGGCACGGCGCTTTACATCTCCGGCCTTCTCGCCCCGCTGGGCGTGCGCGTCACCAGGCTGGCCCGGGGGCTGCCCACCGGCAGCGTGCTTGAATTCGCCAACAGCCAGATGCTGGCCGACGCCCTGGAGGGACGAGGCGCGTTCTGACCGCGCCCGGAAAAGCCATGCGCCTGGAACACTCGCTATCGCAACGAATGTCGCTCGACATGCGGCTGGCGCCCCGCATGATCCAGTCGATGGAAATCCTGCAGATGCCCGTCATGCAACTGCAGGAGCGCATCAACCAGGAGCTCCAGGAGAACCCCGTCCTCGAGCTCGTCCGCGAGCAGGACGGCGAGACCCTCGACCGCGACACCCTCCGCGAACTTCGCCGCGACGACGACATCGGCGTGCTCAAGATGGACCCCGTCGGCGGCGAGGCCGACTTCAACCGCCTCGACTCGATGACCCGCGACTACGGCGACCTCATCGACACCGAGTCGCGCCCCTCGCGCGCCGGCCGCGAGGACCTCGCCGACAAGCACCACGACCTGATGCAGAACGCGCCCGACCGCGAACCCTGCCTCCTCGACCACCTCCTCGAGCAGGTGCCGTTCATCGAGGCGCCGCCGGAGATCCTCGCCCTGGTGCGATACCTCGCCGAGGCCGTCGACGAGAACGGCTACCTCTCCGGCGACCTGCCGATGCTGGCGCTGGCGCACGACCCGGCCGTGGAGCTGGAAACCCTCGAGGATGCTCTCGACTGCCTCCAAAGGCTCGACCCTCCCGGAGTGGGCGGCCGCGACCTGAAGGAGGTGCTGCTGCTGCAGGTGAACCGGAACACCCCGCGCGCCGAGCTTGTCCGCCAGCTCATCAACCACCACCTCGAGGACATCCAGCACAACCGCCTGCCGGCGATCCAGAAGCGCACCGGCCGCGACCTCGCCGACATCCGCGAGGCGATCGAGGCCCTGCGGCACCTCAACCCGAGGCCCGGCGCCGGGTTCTCGGGCACCCGGGCCATGGCGCTCATTCCCGATGTCATCATTGAAAAGCAAGAGGATGGCGACTATTCCGTGAGGCTCAAGGACGACCTCGTTCCCAACCTGCGGATGAACCCCGAGTACAAGCTGCTGGCGAAGAACCGGCA
>JAGWVO010000151.1 GCA_018970845.1 Planctomycetota bacterium | reverse complement strand
CGGTTGATGCAGGAAGGGGCCCGCTGGCTCGAGGGACAGGAACTTCCCGTTCCATCGGTCGACCAACTGTGTTCATGGCGCGAGGAAGCGTGCCACCGCTCGACCAGGGCGCTTGAGCTGGCCCGTGAGTTGGTTGGCATCGACGTTCCTGCGCCAGGCACGCCCGATGTCGATTCCTTTTTGCAATACGAGCGACGGCGCAGCCTCCGCGAGACTCTCACCAACGAGGCGCTCTCGGCCAGCCTCGAGCAGAGAATGGCGGGGTTGGTGTTCGCGGTGGCCTCCGCCTCGCACGAGCGTGAGGTCGCGAAACTCGAGGGCGATCCTTCCTACCTTGCGCCATTCATCGAGTTGGGCGGGGCGCTTTTCAAGCGCGACGGGGGCAAGGTGAGGCGGGCGCTTCCCGGTTTCCGCGAACTTTTCCGCGAAGAACCGTTGCTGCACACGCACTTGTTCCAAGGCGGCAGGCCGGCGAACCTTCTGCGCACCCGGCTTGCGATGCAGGTTCTCCGCTCCTTGCTTGCCAACCTGCCGCGGCTGGGCCTGTTCGCCGACACGCTTGAATTGCTGCGCCTTGCCCGGCGCATGGAGGACAAGCCAGGACCCGATGGCCCGGGCGTGACGGAATTCGTCCAGTATTACACCGCGGGGTTGCAGGCGATCGTCGAGGCGGTGGTTCATTCCGCGACGGGGTGGGACGATTCGTCGGGTTTGGTGTGCATTCTCGATGATCTCGTGAAGCCTTTTGAGGCGCTCTGGATCGAGCACAGTCGATCGGGCCAATTGTCGGCGCTGGAGGGTATCGGCGGGGAAAAGGAATACCGCGCCCTGCAAAAGTTCATCAAGGAGCACGGGCGGGAACTGTTCCATGCCCGCTTCATGACGCTCGCGAACCTGCGCGGAATCCTTCACAGGGGGCCGAAGGCCTACCTTGAGACGATGGTTCGGGAGGCGGATCCCCTCAAGCCGAGCCGGCTTGCCGACACCCTTGAAGCGCCCCAGGAACTCAAGGCGGCATCGCGCCGGCTCGAGGTGATCATCAAGACCGTCGTCGAAAACTACGAGGAGTTCAAGGACTACAACACCACGACAACCCTGTCCGACTACGGAGAGAACCTGAATGTCCTCGTCGATTTCCTCGTGCTGAAATCGGGATACGACCGTCGGGCGTGGGAGTTGAGGCCCCGCCTTCTCGTTCATGAGGTGCTGGCCAGGCAGGAAAGGCATGAGGAGGCCCGGGCCTGGCAGTCGGCACTTGAGGAGCGAACCAAGGCCATCGCGGAGGACCAGATCGACCGCCTTGGCCAACTTGAGCGCCTTCATGGGGTCAGGCTTTCGACCATCCGCGACCGGATCGAGGAAAGGTTTGTCCGCAACCTCGGGTTGGACCGGCTTTGCGCCCTCATCCGGCCGGTGCTCGAGCAATCCAGGGCCCTGGCGGCCAGCGGCCAGCAGGGTTCCGGAATCTCATCCGGCGCCGAGGAGCACGCATGCCCGGCGCTTGCCTCGCTTCGCGAGGGGCTGGAGCCATTCATGGAGAAACCGGCGGGAGTCGGGCGGGATGTGCCCGAGTGGATCAGGAAGCTCGAGTTGGAGTTGCAAAGGGTCAGTGTCAACACGCTTGTGGAAGCTTCCGCGCCTGAAAGATTTTTCCTGATACCCGAGCCCAAGCTGGCGCGCATCGATGTGCTCGGGGAGATCAAGGCCATGACCCCGCCAGATGATTCGAAACCCGATTCCGCGTTGGCCACCTGACGGCGACCATTCCGAATTTATCAAGTTTGACGATTGTGCCGGTCGAAGTGATGGATGTCATCGAACTCCATCGGAGTGACAGGTCAGCGTTGCATGCGGCCAATTCTTGCAATCATCGCGGCCACCGTCCTTTCGGTTTGGGGTGCCGCGTCAATCGCATGCGGCCAGGAGGCCGTTGTTGACGCCGGCATGGCGGAGGTTCCCGCGGCCGATCCCCCCATCCCGTTCTGGTCGCCGGCCAGGCTGAACTTGCGAATGCGCGAAATCGAGGATCGCTCGCCCAACATCCGTGTTCCCGGTCCCGACACGGCGAATTACCCCAACAGCGCCTACACGCTTCCTGCCGGCAGGTCGTATGTCGAGTTTCTTCCCGTGGTGTTTTCCGGACAAACGGGAGGGAGCCCATCCAACTACAGCGCCCAGACGCTTCTGAGGCACGGCATCACCGACTGGCTTGAGTTCCGCCTTTTCTTCTCGGGAATGCCGCAATTGCAGTTCGGAGGCGACGGCCAATCGCAGGTGACCGGGTTCGGCCCGCTGGTGTTCGACACCAAGATTCACCTGTTTGATGCGCAAAAGGAGTTGTTCCTTCCGGCCTTCGGAGTCGAGTTGGCGCTGCAGACCAACTGGGCTTCCCCCGCGTTCAACTCGGGCGTCCAACCCTCGATCAATCTGCTATTCGACTATTATTTGCCGGGAGACTTCTCCTTCGAGTGGAATGTGGGGGTTTTCGGTGGCCAGGACAGCAACGGGATCGATTATTACCAGGCGACATGGCAATTCGCCTTGCAGAGGGAGGTATTGCCGGGATTCGCGGTGTTCGTTCAAGCCTTCATCAACGACGCCAACCTGACTCGGTTTGGTCCGGAAATCAGGTCGACGATACCGAACAACGCGACGGTGGTTGGCGCGGGATTCTTGTGGACAGTAAACGACCTGTTCGCGATCTATGCCTCGGGGGGCGCCGGGGTCACCAAGGAAGCCTCCGAAAGCGTCGCCCAGATCGGCATGGCGTTCGCCTTCTGACGGAACTCACTTGGCCGGCGGCAGCTTGATCATTTCGAGGAACTCGGCGTTCGTCTTGCAGGGCGCAAGCCTCGAAAGCAGCTTCTGCATCCCTTCGACGGGGTTCATGTCCACGAGCAGGCGGCGCATGGCATGGATGCGGCGAAGGTCTTCGGCCGGTATGAGGCGTTCCTCCTTGCGGGTGCCCGACTGGCTGATGTCCATGGCCGGGAAGATTCGGCGGTCGGCGAGCTTGCGGTCAAGGACAAGCTCCATGTTTCCCGTGCCCTTGAGTTCCTGGAAGATCACCTCGTCCATGCGTGAGCCGGTGTCGATGAGGGCGGTGCCGATGACGGTGACGCTGCCGCCTTCCTCGAAGGCCCTGGCGCAACCGAAAAGGCGCTTGGGCACCTCGAGGGCTCGGACATCCACGCCTCCCGACATGGTCCTGCCGCTGTTGCCGACATTCTTGTTGTAGGCCCGCGCCAGGCGGGTGAGGCTGTCGAGCAGCAGGAAGACCTGCTTGCCCTGCTCGGCCAGGCGCTTGGCGCGCTCGACCACCAGTTCGGCAACCCTGACATGGTTGGCCGCGTCGTGGTCGCTGCTCGAGGCGATCACCTCGCCCCTCACCGTGCGACGGATCTCCGTGACTTCCTCGGGCCTTTCGTCGACAAGAAGCACCATGAGGTGCATCTCGGGATGGTTTTCGCTGACGGCCTTGGCAATGTGCTGCAGCAGGATGGTCTTGCCGGTGCGGGGAGGAGCGACGATCAGGCCGCGCTGTCCCTTGCCGATGGGAGTGAGCAGGTCCATGACCCGGGTCGTGAGAGGTTCGGCCCCGGTTTCAAGGCGAATCTGTTGGGTCGGGTCAACGGCGGTGAGCAAGTCGAAGTCGCGGTGCTTGTATTCCGCCGGCGGGCGCCCCTCGATCGATTCGATCCTCAGCACGCGCGGACCCTGGCCCCTGTTGCCGGGAACAATTTGGCACGAAAGCTGAAGCCCCTCGCGGAGCCCGAGCCTTTGGATGGTTCCGACCGGGATGAACGGGTCACCCGGCTGGGGCAGAAAGTCCCGCTTGGCGGAGCGAAGGAACCCATGACCCTTGTTGGAAAGCTCGAGAACTCCCTCGGCCTCCATCGCCGGCTGGGCCGGGGTGCGGTATCCCGCGGTTTCACCTGGCAAGGCGGTTTCCTCGGGCAAGGGCGCTCCGGGGAGGAGTTCCTCCGGATAGGGATTTCCCTCGACGGGAAGCGGCGAGGGCTTGCGGAACGGCCCCCTGGGCTTCAGGCCTTGGGCCCCGTGCGGGCGACCTGGACGCGAGGGGCGGCGTCCGCCCTGGTTGTTGCGGCGCGGATCGGGACGATTGAACGATGCCATGGTTTCTGGTTCACACCTTGCGGAAAGGGGTACTGACTTCGAAAGTTCCGTCGGGCAGGGGATCAAGGACATAGTCGCCAAACAGGTTGGGCGATTCCCTCTGGAGAATTCTGAGCATGGCGACGGCGACCTTGCGGATCTCATCCTCGGCATGCCTGCTGCCGCGCATCTCGATGAAGTGCCTCAGGGCGCGCGCGTTGGCCGTCACGAAGATCTTGGTTTCGGTGGCGTTGGGCAGAACGCTCCTGGCGGCCTGCCGGGCCTTCTTGCGGCGGAGGGTCTTGTCAGTTTCGTCGGAAAACCGCTCCGATAGCCGCGAAACCAATTCCTGATAACCGGCATGGGCGGCCTCGATGGTTCTCTGCCAGATCGCGTGGCATTCGGGGTCTTGCGCGATGCAGTCGGGTTCGACATACTCCGCGACCGACTCGTCGACATACCGCTGGCTCAGTTGGGAATATCCCATGCCGGCGCGATGTCGCACCAATTCGTGGGTGAACGACCGGCTTACCCCCGTGATGAGAAAATTCCACACGGCATGTTCAAGAACAGAGCCATGGCCCACCTCGAGGATGTGCTTGATGTAGGCGTGGTTTCCTCCGGGCCTGGGCCTGGCGAAGCTCATGTAGCAGACACGGCCCGCGACCTCGACGAGCGACTCGGCGGCGACATCGGTGTCGGTTTGCCAGGCGACCCCATGGTCGGCAAGGAAACGCTCGACTTCCGCCTCATGGCTTTCCTGGCGACCAACGAGGTACACCTCGGGGTCCCGGAGGATCCTCATCGGATCAACCGAATCCATTCAAGACTTTCCTGGAAAAACCGCCGAAACTGGCGGCTGAAGGGTTCGACCCAGCGATTGGGAGGAATTCCCGGATAACTTTTGTACCACCAGTCTTAGGTGCGGGGCCTGTCAAGTCAACGCCAAATCATGGAATGTGCCGGCGTTCGCGCAAGGCGGCGGTTTCCATGACCGGAAAACCCGACAGGTCGATCGTTTTCGCCAGACTTGTGAACCCGCGATACCGCCGATATGATCTTGTTTTGCCGAATGTGGAGGGCGTCATGAAGAAGAACATCCATCCCGAATACACGGAAGCCACCGTGACCTGCGGTTGCGGCAACAAATTCACCACCCGCAGCACCAAGAAGGCGATCACGGTTGAAATCTGCTCGGCCTGCCACCCCTTCTTCACTGGAAAGATGAAATTCGTCGATACCACCGGCCGGGTCGAGCGCTTCCAGAAGAAGTACGCCGCCTTCTCCGGCAAGAAGAAGGCCGAAGGCGCGAAGTAGGGATTACAAATCACGGCCGCCCGCCCGGGTTTTTTCCCGGGCGGGCGGTTTGTTTTGATGGTCGGAATCGCCGCGGGCAGAAACCATGATCGAAGCCTTCGAAATCATGGAAAACCGTCTCAGGGAGGTCGAGTCCCTGCTGCAAGACCCCGCCGTTGCGGGCGACAGGGCCAGGCAGTCGACGCTGTTCCGCGAGCACGGCCTTCTCACGAAAAAGCTTGAGCCTTATCGCCGATATCTCAAGGTTTCCTCGGGCCTGTCGGAAGCCCGGGCCTTGGCGTCGGGCGATGATGCCGAGATGGCCGCCCTAGCCGTCGAGGAGGTGGCTTCGCTGGAGTCGGAGGAGTCGGCGCTCAGGAGATCCCTCGAGGATGTGTTGATCGCCGGCGATGATGATTTCGCCAGCTGCATCGTTGAAATCCGCGCCGGAACCGGTGGCGCGGAAGCGGCCCTTTTCGCCGGTGACCTATTCCGCATGTACACGATGTTCGCCCGCGACCGACGCTGGCAAGTTGAGGAAGTCTCGTTCCAGCCGGGCGACCAGGGCGGCTTCAAGGAAGTCGTGTTCGGCCTCAAGGGTGAGGGAGCCTGGGAGGCGATGCGCCACGAGAGCGGAGGCCATCGCGTGCAGCGGGTTCCCGCCACCGAGGCCCAGGGCAGGATCCACACCTCCGCCGCCACCGTCGCCGTGCTGCCCGAACCCGACGATGTCCAGGTGGAGATCAGGGACGAGGATATCGAATGGGAGCGGATGCGCGCCGGTGGCGCCGGCGGCCAGCATGTGAACAAGACGGAATCGGCGGTTCGGATCCGCCACATACCGACGGGCCTCGAGGTGAAATGCCAGGACGAGCGCAGCCAGCACAAGAATTACGACCGCGCCATGCGCATCCTCAAGACCCGACTGTTTGAACTCCAGCAGGAAAAATTGCACCAGGAGCGATCCCAGATGCGCCGGTCCCAGATCGGTTCTGGTGACCGCAACGAGCGGATCCGCACCTACAACTTTCCACAGAATCGGATCACCGACCACCGCATCGGGCTCACGCTCCACACCCTCGATCTCGTCATGGAAGGCCAATTGTCCGAACTGTTCTCGCAACTGGCGGAGCATGACCGCAAGGAAAGGCTCTCGCGCCTTTCCGCCGGTGAATCGTCATGAGTTCCGATCCGTCCGAATGGACGATCGGCCGCCTCCTGGAATGGACTTCCCGCAGGCTGGCCGAATCGGGTGTTTCCGAGGCCCGGCTTGAAGCCGAGATGATGCTTGCCAAGGCCATTGGCGGCCGGCGCATCGACCTCTACGCCCAGCACGGCAGGAACGCCACGGACGACGAGAGGTCGCGCTTTCGCGACATGGTTCGGAGGAGGCTCGAGCACGAACCTGTCGCGTACATCATTGGCAAGCGGGAATTTTACGCCTTGGAGTTCAAGGTTGACTCGCGCGTGCTCGTTCCGAGGCATGAGACGGAATTGGTGGTTGACGAGGCGAGGGCTTGCCTGCGAGGCCATGCCTTGCCGTTGGTGGTTGATGTGGGCACCGGGTCGGGAGCGATTCTCCTTTCGGTGCTGAGCCAGATTCCCTCGGCCAGGGGAATCGGCATCGACCTTTCGGGCGCGGCCATTGAAGTCGCCGATGACAACGCGCGTTCGCTTGGAATGTGCGGGCGGGTCGAATGGGTCAAGGGTTCGCTGCTTGAGTTGCTGCCGGGGGGAATCACGCCCCATGCCATCACCGCCAACCTGCCCTACATTCCCGGCGGGGAGATCGACCTACTGTCTCCCGAGGTGAGGCGCGAACCCCGCATCGCCCTGGATGGCGGGCCGGATGGCCTGAGCCTGGTGCGGGCCTTGGCGGAGCAGTCTGAGGCGGTCCTGCCGCCGGGAGGGCACCTGATCTTGGAAGTCGGGGCCGGCCAGGGGGAGGCGGTGTCCCGCTGGCTGTCGGACCGGGGCTGGCGGGTGAAACCGGCCATTCGCGACGGCGGCGGGCACTGGCGCGTCGTGAGCGCCTCCCGTCCCTGATTCCAGCCTAGTCCATCTTGTAAATGGAATTGGGATCCAACTCATGGCGGATCTCATCGACGGGATCCTTCCGGCCGGCACCCTTGTAAAGGGTGTCCGGAAAGTTGTAAACGATCCCATCGACGCTACCGATGTTCTTGTATCCGTGGATAACCCTGGGTGGCACGATGACCAGCATCGGCCTTGAGGCGCCGACAACCTCGCGCTGGATCACCCCGAAGGTGGGGGATCCTGGCCGGGAATCCCATAGGACAAGTTCGAAATCCGATGGGCCGATGAAGCAGAAGCAGTCCGACTGGCCGGCGTGCTCGTGCGGCCCACGCGCGACACCGGTCGCGGTTTGCGAAACATAACCCATGAGGGGCGAATAGCCGGCCGGAAGTTCATCGGCCCGGAACATCTCGGCGAGCCATCCCCTGGAATCGCCGTGGGTTTTCAGCGGTTTCCAGAACAGGTTGGAGATGATCCCCGGTGTGAAGGCCATGGATTCAGGTTCCCTGCCGTCCGGGATCAACCGCGAGAACAAGGGATGACGGTCCCTCGGGTTCCCAGGTCCAGGGACCGGCGTTCCTCGGAAGAATGGCGGTGTGGCCCGCGGCGAGGATTTCCCCGCGTGTCCGGCCCCTGAGCGTTCCCCGGCCCGACACGGCGAAGACGGCGCCCAGCCTTTCCGCCACCTGCAGGTCGACGGACGAATTTCCAGCCACATGATGGAGCTGAAAATAGGAACAATCAACCATCGGCTCGATCGTGGTCGACCTGTCATTGTCCCCATGGTTTGCCGGCTTGACAGGATGAACGGGACCGCGGCTCCAATCGAT
>JAGWVO010000150.1 GCA_018970845.1 Planctomycetota bacterium | reverse complement strand
GCCCGGGAACCGTCTCGATCGCCAGCCATGAACTTTTCGTAAATCTCCACGAGCAACTTCGGGGCGATGTTCCCCGTCGCCGGAATCGCGCCCACGGCGCCAAGGTCGAGCGCGCTGTAGATGAGCGTGTCGCGTCCCTGCAGCACCGAGAATGAAGGAGGCACCCGGCGGATCAGGTCGGCCACCAGGGTGAGGTCGCCGCTGGAATCCTTGATGCCGACGATGTTGGGAACGGCCGCCAGTTTCTCGGCCGTCTCGGCCTCGATGCGCAGGCCGCCGCAGGTGACCGGATTGGAATACAAAAGCAGCGGCAGCCTGGTGGCCCCGGCCACCCGCCTGTAATGGTCTTCCAGTTCCTTCTGGGTGGGCATGATGAAATAGGGGGTGATGACCGACACTCCCTGGACACCCTCTCGCTCCGCCATGCGCGTGAGCCTCTCGGCCTCTCGCGAGGTCTCGGCGCCCGTGCCCGCCAGCACCGGGACCCTGCCGGCGACATGCTCCACCGCGGTCGCGATCACCGCCTGTTTTTCCGCCTCGTCGAGCGCGTAGAACTCGCTGTTGGTCCCCAGCACGAACACCGAGTGCACCCCGCCGGTGATGAGCCTGTCGATGAACCAGCGAAGCCTCGGAAGGTCGAGTTCCCCCGAATCGGTGAACGGGGTGGCGACCGGCGGAATGATGCCCCGAAACGACATGGCCTACCCTCCAAGTCAGGAAATGGCGACATCCAGCCCGAACGGCTTTTCACCGGTGTAGGCGGCGTCGAGGATCTGCACGGGATGGCCGACCCACACGCGGGGTGAGCGGTCGCGCATGTGCCGGTCGATCTGCAACAGGCAGCCGACATTGCCGGTGAGGGCGGCCGAGGCGCCCGTGGCGGCGATGTTCCCCGACTTCCGCTGCCCCAGGGCCGCCGACATTTCCGGCTGGGTGATGTTGTAGCTGCCCGCGGCGCCGCAGCAGTGCTCGTTCTCGGCCAGCGGCGCCAGCGAAAGCCCGTCCACCATCGCCAGCACCTGCCGGGGCGCCGAACGGATCTTCTGGGCGTGGGCCAGGCCGCAGGCGTCGTGGTAGGTGGCCTTGAGCGCGACCTTGTGGCGGGGCTTCACGGGGCCAAGTTCCGCCAGGAACTCGTGGATGTCGCGCACCTTGCCGCCGAACACGGCGCCGGGCCCGGCCGCGTCGTGGCCTTCGAGGATGTGGCCGTAGTCCTTGAGGACGGGGCTGCAACCCCCGGCGTTGCTGATGATGGCGTCGAGGCCGGCCAATCCGCCGGGAACCGCGGCGAACGAGTCGCAGTTGCCGGCCGCCAGCCTGGCGGCGTCGTCATCGAGGCCGGCGTGCTTGTGCAGGGCGCCGCAGCAGGCCTGCGAGCGCGGGATGTGAACATCGCAGCCGTTGTGCTGGAGCACCCGCGCCGTCGCCAGGTTGATCTGCGGATGGAAGGCGTCGGCGGCGCAGCCCAGCAGCAGGCCCACCGTGGCGCGCTTGGGCCCGATCGCCGGCAGGAACTCGGGAAGGTTGTGGTAGGGCGCCAGGTCGGGCACGATCTCCTGCATCCGCCGCAGGAAGCCGGGCATCAGGTATCCCGAAAGCCTCACGGCCCAGCCGAGCCCGATCCTTTGCATCAGCTTGACGGGGAACAGGGCCCAGGCCATGCGCGACCTGTGGGGCGTGAGCCCGAAAAGCATGGCGCGCTGAAGCCAGCCCAGCATCGGCGCGGGGCCCCGGGTGCGCGCCTGGTCGTTCTTGAACGAGTGGATCACATGCCGGTACTGCACGCCCGAGGGGCAGGCGGTCTCGCAGGCCATGCACTCGAGGCAGCCGTTCATGTGCTTCTCGGCCTCGGGCGAGAAGGGCGCGCGGCCGTCGGCGATGGCGCGCCAGAGGTAGATGCGGCCGCGGGGGCTGTCGTTCTCGTTGCCCGTCTCCACATAGGTGGGGCACGATCCCAGGCAGAGGCCGCAATGGACGCAGTCCATGAACAGCTCATAGTCGATGTTCTTGCCAAGGTCGCTGGCGATCGGCAGGCTTTGGCGGGTGGCTGGGGCGCTCATGATGGCTTTCCGTCGGTGAGGCGCGTGTTGTGGCGCATGCGGTTGGGATTGAAGATGCGGTCGGGATCCATTTCCCTGGCGATGGCCGCGGAGATGGCCTCCTCGGGCCGGGCGGGTCCCCACATCGAGTCGGCTTGCCGCCATGGGCGGGGGGCGCGCGCGAGGCGGGCCCATCCTCCCGGGCCGGCGGCGTCGCGCCAGCCCGGCAGCAGGCCCCGGGGATCTTTCCCCTCGGGCACCACCGCCCTGAGCACGCCCGAGCCTGGCAACGCGTGCACCACCGCCCCGGGCATGTCGGCCAGCACCCGGGCGGCAAGGCCCGCCGTCCGCGAGGGCAGGCAACCCAGCGCCGCGACCGCTCCGGACGGGGGGTCGGTCCGCTCGGCCAGGCGCGTCGCCATGGCGTCCACCGAATTCGGCTGGCACTCGATGATCTGCACATGGGCCAGGTCGCGAAACTCCTCCTTGGCCCTGGCCACCTGCCAGGCCACCGCGGGAGCCTCGCCCTCGAATCCGATCATCGCCGTCCACGCGGCCGGTCCGCCGGGAAGGGCGAGAAGGTCGAACGCCACGGGCCGCGCGGCGCACCCGTGGGCGCGGTCGGCGGCGGCCTCGTGCATCCCGGCCTTCAGCGGAATCGCCAGCCAGGCGCGCACCGGCGGCAGGGGCCTGACCTTGAGCGTCACCTGGGCCATCGGCCCGAGCGTGCCGTGCGCCCCGACATGCAGCTTGGCCATGTCGTAACCGGCGACATTCTTCACGACGCGTCCGCCAGACTTCGTCAGCTTGCCGTTGTCGTCGACCACGGTGAGGCCGATGACGAAATCGCGGGGCGTTCCATGGGCCAGCCGCCTCGATCCTGAGACATTGCACGCCAGCACCCCGCCCAGGGTGGCCTTGTCGGGCCACGGGATGTCCAGGGGCAGGGTTTGCCGCTCCCTGGCGAGGATCTCCTGGAGCCTCGACACGCGGATCCCGGCCTGCACGGTGATCGTCATGTCGCGGGCGGGATAGTCGATCACGCGGTCGAGGGAGGTCATGTGCACCACGGTTCCGGGAACCGTCGCGGGTATGCCGGCGCCCAGGGAAAGCCCGCCGCCCACCCAGTACAGGGGCTGGCCCGAGGCGCGACAGGCCCGGACAACCTGGGCCAGGGCCTCGGGCGTCTCGGGGGCGACGGCGTCGAGGTCGAGGCCGTCGATGTCGAATGTGGGGTCCATGGCGTGCTGCTGGTCCTCGGGGGGGGCGTCAGAGGGCGGCGCGTCGGCCGGGCTTCACCTGCTTGTGCCGCCCCGCTTCCGCGCAGGCGCCGGCGGTGGGCAGCATCTTGTCGGGGCTGCACAGGCCGTCGGGGTTGAATGCCTGCCTCACCCGCCGCATCGCGGCCAGGTCGTCGGGGCTGAACAGCTTGGACATGAAGTCGATCTTCTCCACGCCGATGCCGTGCTCGCCGGTGACGCTGCCGCCCAGCCTGAGGCACTCGTCGAGGATCTCGTGGCTGGCCTCCATGACGCGCCTGAGCTGGTCCGGGTCGCGCTCGTCGAACAGCAGGATGGGATGGAGGTTGCCGTCGCCGGCATGGAAGACATTGGCGATGCGGAGCTTATGCCTTTCGCCGATCGCCGTGATCGACCTCAGCATCTCGGGGAGCGCCGTGCGCGGCACGACGCCGTCCTGGGTGCAGTAGCTTGGCGCCAGCCGGCCGACGGCGCCGAAGGCCTGCTTGCGGCACTTCCACAGCAGCAGCCTCTCGGCTTCCGTGTTGGCGCGCCTCACCTCGCGGGCCCGGTTGGCCTTGGCCAGCTTCTCGATCCGCGCGGCCTCCTCGTCCAGGCCGGCATCCAGGCCGTCCACCTCCATGATGAGGACCGCCCCGGCATCCAGCGGGAAACCGAAGCTGAACGCCTCCTCCACCGCCTTGAGGATCAGCGAGTCGAGCATCTCGAGCGCCGCGGGCACGATGCCCGCCCCGATGATGGCCGAGATGGCGGCCGTGGCGTCGTCGACCGACTCGAAAACGCCCAGGAGCGTGCGCACCGACTCGGGATTGCGCACCAGCCTCACCCAGGCCTTGGTGACCACGCCGAAGGTGCCTTCCGAACCGACAACCACGCCGGTGAGGTCGAGGCCGGGGCCGTCCTCCACCGGGCCGCCCAGGGTTTGCACCGCGCCGTCGGGCATCACGATCTCGACGCCCATCACATGGTTCACCGTGACGCCGTACTTCAGGGTGTGCGGTCCGCCCGAATTGGTGGCGACATTGCCGCCGATGGTGCAGGCGCCCTGGCTGGAGGGATCGGGCGCGTAGTGCCACCCCTCGGACTTGATCCGGTTGGTGAGCCACATGTTGATGACGCCGGCCTCGACAAGCGCGCAGCGGTTGCGCAGGTCGACTTCCAGGATTCGCTTCATCCTGGCCAGCGAGATGATCACCCCGCCGCCCACGGGCAGGCACCCTCCCGCGAGGCTCGTGCCCGAGCCCCTTGGCAGGAAGGGAACGCGCATCTCCCGGCAGAGCTTGACAATCTCGACCACCTGTTCGGTGGCCGTGGGGAACACGACGACATCGGGCCGGTTCTTTTCGAGCGTGTAGCCGTCGCACTCGTAAACGAGCAATTCGGCCTGCGAGTTGATCAGGCCGTCGGCACCCACGATTCCAGCCAGGCGGCGCACGAGGTTTTCAACGACGGAGGGCTCAACGGCGGCGACGGTCATGGGGGCGTTCCGTGAAGATGGTCGGCAATGCCCAGCATACAGGGTGGCAACGGTTTCCTAATAGCGGAAACCGTTGCGCCGCACATGGGTCCACGGCTCACCCTCGGGTTCCGAGCGTCCCGCGAGCACCGTGCCGGTCACCAGGTCGTGGTCACCCACGGGGTATCGGCCGGAAACCTCGCAGAGAAGATGGGCGTGGGCATCCTCGAGAAGGGGCGGAAGGTCGTCGGAAAACCTGGTGGCCAGGGGGGCGAATCCCTCGGGCCCGGCCGGCGTTCCCTTGCCGAAATGCCTCAGGAGTTCCTTCTGCCCGTCGCGCACCACATGAACCACGAAACGCGCCCCGGGAACAAGAAGCGGCCCAAGCCCCCGGTCGCGGCCGATCGCCACGCTCAGGGAAGGGGGCTCGAACCCGCACTGCTGCACCCAGCTTGCCAGCATTCCCTGGGCCGAGGCCCCGGTGCCGGCAGTCACGATGTACAGCCCGCTCGAGACGCGCCCCAAGGCGCCGCCCAGCGTGTCGCGGTCCTGGCTCAGCATGGCGCGCTCCTCCGCGACGATCAATCCTTGACCAGCTTTTCCAAGAGCTGGGGCAATTCCGACTCGGCCGCCTCGCTGTCGAGGTATTTCTTGGCGATCAGCCCCGCCTTGTTGAACACGAAGGTCGCCGGATAACCCTCGATCTCGAACTTCTTCTGCCAAACCTCGAGCGGTTCCCTCAGCATGTAGGAAACCCCGGGCAGCTTGGCGCGCCTGACGATGGCGTCCACCTTCTCGCGAACCTTGGGGTGTCCCTCCTCGGCGTCGAGGGGGATTTCAACATGGACGGCGATCACCGTCACTTTTCCCGGAAACCGGCCGCCCATCTCGACCAGATGGGGCAAGGCCTTGATGCAGGGGATTCAGGTCCTGTGCCAGATGTCCACCACCACCACCTGGCCCTTGAGGTCGCGCACGGCCTTGGCCAACTCGGGGAAACGAACATCCTTGAGTACCGGGGCGGGATCCTGGGCCATCGCTCCCGCCAGCAGCGCGCAGCAGATCGAAATCATCGGTTCATCTCCAAGTTGATCTTTCAGGGCCGGCGACTCGACTCACTTCGCGAACACGCGTTCACCCGGCTTGGCAGCCTCGGCATCGCCATCGTGAACCAGCATGGCATAGGTCAGCTTGAGCGTCTCGCCCTTGGCCAGCTTCACCAGGTCGGCGCGACCCTTCATGTCCGGGAAGCCGGACCTGTTCCTGCCGAACGGGTTGGCGGCCATCAGCCCGTAGCCGCGGGCATGCCAGCAGGTGGGATGCTTGTTGTCCGGGTGGGCCACGATCGCCACGCCGGCGACCTTGCCCCCGGTGGGGCCCGAGTAGTCGCACCAGGCCGACTTCTTGCCCCAGAGGTTTTTCTCGCCCTTGAGCCCCTCGGCGTTGGTGAGCACGCCCTTGCCCGGCTTTTCCGTCAGGTCGTCGCGAACCCGAACCCCGAAAGAACCTTCCTTCGTGTCCTCGAAAACAATACCGCCCTCGCTGGCGGTGATCTCCGAGGTGACCTCCATGACCCACGATGAGGCGTCGCGCGCCCGGAACACGAGGGTGCGCGCCTCGGTGAGGATCGTCTTGCCCGTGGAATCCTTCCAGGTGTTGGCGGTCCGCACGGTGACGGGGCCCTTGCCGTTTCCAGCGGGTGTGGAAATCGCCATGCCGGCGATCGTGCCATGCCCTGTTTCCTCGCTCCAGAAGTCGATGCCGTCGATCCCCTTGCGCTTGGGGGCCTGATAACCCTCAAGCACGATGTCGCCATGGCAGAACCATGCCGATTTCTGGTGCTTGTGGTCCTTGGCCTCCTTGGCGTCGGGCACCATCGGCCAATCCCGGGTGATCGCCACCCCTCCGGGGGTGACCACCGGCCAGAAATACGGCTTCGCGACCTTCGGGCCGGCGTTGTACCGGGTGACGACGGCGTCACCCAGCTTGAACGAAACCACGCCGTCGGGCGAAACCTCGGCGGCCACCGGAATCTGGCCGGAAACCGCCAGAACCCACGCCGCCAAACAACCACATGCACTGGACATGCCCGGCCCTCCCGGCCCACCATAGCCGTCTGAATCCTTGGATGATGCTAACGGGTATTGGTTCAAGAGTCAGCAGTCTCCCCCCTGGAGGATCGATTCATGCGATTTCCCACATGCCTCGGGCTGGTGGCCCTTGCCGCCGCCATGGCGGCGCCGGCCCGCGCCGCGGAGACCGCCCTGCCGCCCCTGTTGGTGCGCCTGGCTTCGATCGACACGCTCACCAGGCAGTTCTTCCTGCTGGCCGACAAGGTTGGCCGCAAGGCCGAGGCCGAGCAGATGAAAAACACCCTTCAGGCCGCCACCGGCCCGGGCGGCATCGAGGGACTCGACCCGACCAAGCCGATCGGCATCTACGGCCGCATCGGGCCCAACGGACTCGACAGCACCGGCGTGATCCTCGTTCCCTCCAGCGACGAGGCCGCCATGCTCAAGGCCCTCAAGAAACTCGCCGGCGCCATTGGCGGCAACCTCGTGGAGTCGAAGGAGAAGGGCGGCGCCCACACCCTCAACCTCGACCAGTCGCCCATGCCCATCTTCCTCAGGTTCGCCAAGGGATATTGCTGGGCCACCTTCAAGGACGAGTCCGCCATCACCATCGACAAGCTTCCCGACCCGGCCCGGCTGCTCGAGGCGCCCGCCGGAAGCGTGGCCCGGCTGCACTTCGACCTGGCGGCGGTGCCGGAGAACCTCCGCGCCACCGCCGTCGAGGCGTTCAAGCAGGGTGTCGCCGAGGCCCGTGACAAGGCGCCGCCGGCCGAAACCGCCGCGACCAAGAAGTTCCGGATGCAATTGACCGACATGATGGAGGGCGGATTGGTCCAGTTCCTCAAGGAAGGGGGCGGCCTCGACCTTGAGTTGGTCATCGACGCCAAGACCGAGGATGTCTCCCTCGAGGCCAGGCTCGACACCCTGCCCGGTTCCTCGCTCACCAAGGCGATGCAGGCCATGGGCGCCGGGGAATCGATCGGCAAGGCCGTCTCCGCGGGCGGCGACGCCGTCGCCATCTCGTCCTACATGCGCATGCCGCAGGAACTCCGCGCCGCGTTCATGGGCGTGTTCGAGGAAGCCCTGGCCGGCGCCAAGGACTCCAACGACTCGCCGCAAAAGCAGAAGGTCGCCAAGGACATGATCGCCGCCGTCATGCCCACCCTCCAGTCGGCCGTTTTGGACATGGGGATCGCCCTGGCACCTTCGAAGAAGGAAGGCATCTACAACGCCGCCATCGGCTTCCGCGTGGCGGAAGGCGCCAAGGTGGAGACGGCCCTGCGCACCGCCGTCAAGGAACTGTTCGGCGAGAAGGCCGAAGGCAAGGTGAAGCTCGACTTCGCCACCTACGCGGGAGTGAAGGTGCACCAATTCACCGGGGCGGACGACGCCAAGTCCCGCGAGATGCTGGGCGACGGCCCCGCCTACCTGGCCATCCGAGACGACCTGGTGCTCGTGACGGCCGGACCCGATGCCCTCGCCATGCTCAAGGACATGGTCAGCCTGAAGCCCGAGAAAGGCTCGATGATGAA
>JAGWVO010000149.1 GCA_018970845.1 Planctomycetota bacterium | reverse complement strand
CCAAGGCTGGTCGAATTCGAGGGAAGGGCGCCGGCGGTGTTCCGATCGGCAAGCGGGAAAATCTTCAACAGCCTTGATGTCACTCGTGTTTTGTCCGATTGTCCCCTGCCCGCGTTGTCGTTGATCCAACGGGCCGATGGTTCGGTGCGAATGCGAACGCGTTGCGATGAGGCAATGGCGACTCGGGTGCGGGAACAGTTGCGGGACCTGTTTGAAGGCGTTGGAGTTGATGTCGAGCGGATTCCCAATGATTGGCCATGGACGGGCAAGTTGATCCAATATCGAAGCGACATTCCCTTTGCGGAACATCAGAAAGGCCATTAGAAACCCCTGCCGGCCCACCGATTCGCCACAAATTGCCCATATTCGCAAAGATGAATGACAACTTCGGCATTTTCGGCACAAGCCACCGGGCCGGTTGTTCCGATGATTCATCCATGGGGAACTTCTCCTCATGGGGGGATTGGAACGATGACGAGCTTCGCCCGCCGTTGGGGAGCGATATCCCTCGTCGTCATTGCCGCTTGTGGATGCCAAGTCGCTTCGCCACAACCTTCCATGCCTGCGGGGTTCGCCTCGAATGACCCACCCGTTTTCGTGCGCTGCGCCTATCCGGAAGAAAATGAGGCACCCGGCCTTGATGCGCGCTCCCTGCTGAACCTGATCTCAAGCCAGACTCCCGCCCTTGAGAGCGTCCGCGCCCTGGAAGGGGAGGCGGCGCTCAGGCGATACAAGGCTTCCGTGTCCGGGGCCGGATGGTTCAAGCATCTTTCCAGCGAGGAACGACTCTGGCTGGCCGGCGCGATGGCGCAGGATGCCCAGGCGGCGGTGAAGGCGGCGGACGCCATCTACAAGGCCCAGGCCGAGGCGAGCGAACTTCTGGTTGACCTGCGCGCCTCGCGTGAGGCCATGAAGCATATCGATGAATCGGAGGCCCGGCTGAAAAAGGTTCTCCAGCGCGCCGAGAACGCCCGCAAGGCAAGCGAGGCCGCGGCGCCGCTTGTGGAGGCGATCAAGGCCGACCTTGCCGGCCGGGAAACCGCGCGAGCCAAGCTCGCGGCTCAGGAAGCCTCCGCGCGCGCCCGGATCAAGTACCTTGCCGGCATCGATCCGGCCGGCGACCTCCAGCTCGACCTTCCCGCCCTCGACCAACCCAAGTGGATCAATGGCGACATTTCCCCGGTTTCATGCGCGGAGCAGGCCTCCTCGGTGGGGCCGGGCATAGCCGCCTCCGACTCCCTTGTCGCGACGCTTCGCGACTGCGTCGGATTGCTGGAAGGCAAGGCCCTCGTGGGCTCCAAGGCCCAATCCGAGAAGAAGGTCGATTTCCAAGGGGCGCTGAAACAGGCGATCGCGGGCCGCCGGGAACTGGATGCCAAGCTCCGGCTGGGCGCCGTGGAAGCCGCGGAATCCGTCACCGCCAGCACCCGGCAGGCGGCGGCCGCCGCCAAGCTGCTGATGCTGGCGCAGGCCGCCACGAAGATGATTGACGACCGGGTGGAGATGAACGCGCCGGGATTCGGAGCCAAGGAACTGTTCGAAACCGAGGGTGCCCTCGAGTTGGCCAGGACCGAGGAACTGAAGGCCAGGCTGGCCAGGCACAAGGCCCACGCGAGGCTTTGGCTCCTGGTCGGTCAGCCCTGATCGGCGACGCCAAAGCGGCTGAAATTTTCCTCGCGCCATTGTCCTGGTGCCAGGTCCCCCAGCTCCAGGTCGCCGATGGCCATTCGCACCAACCGTTCCACAGGATGGCCGACGGACTGAAGCATCCGTCTCGCCTGCCTGTTGCGTCCCTCCGTGAGAACCAATTCCAAAAGGCTGAAACGATCCCCGGCTTCCAGTAGCCGGGCAGCCGCTGGTCGCGTGGGCCCATCGTCAAGGACCAGTCCCGAGGCCAGCGCCGCCATCACCTCGGGGCCGACCCTTCCCTTCACGGTGAGCCAGTAGCGCTTCGGCACATGGCGGGCCGGGTCGGTGAGGGTGTCGGCCAGGGTGCCCGATGTGGTGAGGAGAAGAAGGCCCTCGGAATCGGCGTCGAGCCTGCCAATGGCGACCAGTCGGGGAAGGCCTCGCGGCAGAAGGCTGAAAACATCGGGGCGGCCACGCTCGTCCCGATGCGTCACGACAATGCCGACAGGCTTGTGGATGGAGATGAGCCTGTGCGACGCCGGCGCAGGCGCCCGGCCATCGAGGGTGACATCATCGACCGCGAGGTCGATCCAGGTAAACGGGTCGGTGCAAACCCGCCCATTGACCCGAACGCGACCCTCGCTGATCCACAGGCGCCCCTCGCCCCGCGATCCCCAGCCGAGCTTGCTCATGGCCCTGTGAAGCTGGACCCGCCTTCCTGGCGCCGCGCCATTCCGCCACCTGTCACGCATCAGGAATCCTTGATAACATAATTGGGCATTTCCCTGTCTTGTCACAAGTCGCGTCTTCTGGTGGCTCCATGTCGATTCATGTTTCCTGCACCGGTTGCCTGAAGCAACTGAAATTGCCCGACAACGCCACGGGGCGCAAGGTGCGCTGCCCCATGTGCCAGACAACCTTCGTCGCCCAGCCGGCGGAGGAGATCGAGGTGCTGGAACTGGTGGAGCCGGCTCCCTCCAAACCCGTTCCGCCACCGGTGCCCCGCCCTTCGGCCACGATCGCGACACCGGCCCGGCCGTCGGCGCCTCCTCCCCGGCCAGCCGAGGCTTCCCCCGGGGAAACCCCCGACAATCACGCGGCGGATGAGGAGCCATCGGCGGTTCCGGGAGGGAACCGCGCCGGATGGCGCAAGGTTCATTCCGGACTTGGGCTCATCCTCCTCTCGATCGTTCTGGCGATTGGCGCGGCCCTGGCACTCATCGGCGTCTCATTGCTCCTGGCCATGACCGGCCTTGCGGCGGCGCAGGCGAATGGCGGGTTCAACAGGGGTGGCGCCAACCCGATAGGCATGGGCCCCATGAACCGCGAGGGCATGGCGGCGCTGGCCGGAGCCACGATGCTGGTTCCCCTGTTGGCTGTCGGCGTGGGCGTTTCGGTGCTGGCGACCTTTCTTGTGGGCCACGCCTTCTGCATGCTCGTGCCGGCCGCCAAGGGAAACGGGGGCTTCGCGCGCGGCCTGTCCGTGGCGGCGTTCTGCACGTTCGCCAGTGTCACCGGATCGTGGGTGGGCACGATCCTCCACTATTTTTATCTGTGGAGCATCTGCCATGCCCTCAAAAAGCCCTCCATGGCGCGGAATGTCTCCAACTTCATGTGGGCCCATGTCATATTGGTCTGCGGGATGTTCCTCGGCTTCCTCACCGGAGTCATTCTTGGCACGCTCGGCCTCACCGTGGTCGCGGGGTTTCTCCTCGTTGGCATCATGATGATGGCGGGGGCAGGATCCCTCGCCTTGTTCATCTGGTACATCGTGCTGCTGATCCAGGTCCGGGCCGCGATCGAACCGTTGACCTGACGCGGGGTTTCCCGTCATCGGATCAGCAGGAAGGCCGCGGCGGCCAGCAACAAGACAACAACCAGCGCCGCTCCCGCGGCCAGGGTCGCCACTGAAACCGGGGGCCGGCCGGGCGTTTCCGCCGGCGGTTTGCCCTCGGCGTCCTCCGGCTTCGATCTCGGCTGCGGCGCCGTAACACCCAGGCACAAGTCGCGGAACTCCGGAACCTGGGCCAGCGCCTTGAAAGGGCCGCTCTTGAGCCGTGATCCCGCCACATTCGCGGCGTCACCAAGCAATCCCTCCTTGAGCGAGCGGCGCACCCCGCGGCGGGTTCCCTTCACCAACCTCTCCTTGCCCGCTTCGTCGGTATAGCGCAGGTACCAGATCTCCGGTTCTCCCGATGCCACCACCAGCCGCTCGGAAGAGCGCGTGCTTTTTCCGAGAAGATCCTCGACGAACTCCCGGCAGGTCGAGGGCCGCAGGGCGGGGTCGCCCCGCATGGCCCTCCGAACGGCCCAGTCGATTCGCTCGCCGATTCCGGGGTCGCGTTCACGCGGCGAGGGAAAATCGTCGTGCACTTTCTTCATCCATGCGTCCAAGGGGCAAAGGCCGTGGAATGGAGCCTCCCCAAGCAGGATGGCGTATAGCGTCGCGGCAAGGCCGTAGATGTCGGTGCGCGCGTCCACGAAGCGGGCGTTTCGAAACTGCTCAGGCGCCATGTACTGCATCGTGCCGAGGCCCCGCCCCGTGCGTGTCAGGTTGAGATCGGTCGCCAGATCCTTCACGAGGCCCATGTCGGTGAGCTTGGCCGTTCCGTCAGGCGTGACGATGATGTTGTCGGGTTTCACATCCCGATGAACGATTCCATTCTTGTGGGCCCTGTGAAGCCCCTGGGCGACCTGGGAGACGATGCGGACGGCCTCGGGTTCGGGGAGCGGCCCCCTCGTGTCCACGAGACGGCTCAGCGTCATTCCCTCCACGAACTCCATGACGAGGTAGGGAATGCCGTCAATGGCTCCAAAGTCCACGGCCCTGACGAGGTTCGGATGGTCCACCATGCTCGCCGTTCGGAACTCCTGCTCGAAACGCTTGAGCAGGATCGGATTCATCCGGCTCTTTTCACGAAGGACCTTGATGGCGACATCCTGGTCCGAGCCCGGGGATCGGGCCCGGTAAACGATGCCCATGCCGCCCTCGGCGACCTTTTCCAGAAGCTCATAGGCGCCCAAGCGACGGGGCAGTTCATCCTCAACGGAAGGGGAGCGAGCCATGATCCAATCCTAACATCACCGGCGGCGCGACCGGCACAACCGGGTTGCGCCTTGGGGTCGGAACAGCCGGGGAAGCCGGCCAAGGCGTCAAAATCCTTATCTCCGTTGGTAAAATGCGCATATCATACAGTCGGCGATACGAGGACCTGATGGATTTTCCGGCCCCGTGCCGATCCTTGTGTCACATTAGCTTGCAGTCATTGCCGGTCGTCACTCTTTCGCGGAAGGGGATGTTGCATCCATGAGCTTGCTTGGCAAGGTCCTGGCGATTCTCAACCTCCTGACGCTCCTGGCCGCGGGAGTCTTGGGGGCGATGGTCTACGCCCAGCGCCAAAACTGGACCCACACGATATTCCTGGCCAACCTTTATCTTGAAGGGTTGCCGGTGGATGCCAACGAGACCGACAGGTCGGGATCACCCATCGCCTCCCGCATGGGGCCCGCCACCCTCATGGCGATGTTCGGCACCGCCGACACCCCCTCCACCCAGGAAGGGTTCGTCAAGGCGATGGCCAGCGACCTGATCAAGCGGATCAAGGACGAGGCCGATCCCGTCAAGCAAATGGCCCTCGTCAGGGTCTATGCCCAGCCCCTCGTGAACGAACCGGGCGAATGGGAGGACTTCATCGCGATGATGAACGCCGCCGACAACAGGTCGGCCGCCCTTCTGGCCCTTGGATATGTCTGCCGGCCCGTCTTCAGTGAACATTCACTCCCCACGGCCTTCATCAAGAAGGATCGTGTGATTGACCTGATGGGCTCCGAGGAGTCGTCTTCGGCAAAGGCTCCGGGGGATTACATACCCGGCGACATGCTGCTGGCTGACAACGCCGTTTTTGAAAAGCTTTCCAAGAAGGGAAGTCCCGCCGAGATCGCGACCTGGGCCATGCTGGCCAAGCTCGACCTCATGTTTGACAGCGCCGGGGTCAGCCTGGTCGGCGCCGAGGACAAGCAGGCGCAAATGCCGGGTGCCGACGGGACCGCGGTTCCCCTGGATCCGCGAACCCGCAAGCTGGCCACGGCCCGGCTCCTCACAACCCTCGGACTCGCCGGTAATCAGGCGACCGACCAGGTGGCCAAACTCGTCACCGTCGTGGGGCCGCGGGCCTTCCTCAACGCGATGGAGGATGAGGCGGGTGACCTTCGGGCCCTCAACACGGAAATCGAGTTCCGGCTCAAGCAGTCGATGGAACGGTTCGTTGCCCGCTACGGCCGGGCCATCGACACGATCAAGTCCCTGGACATGGAGCACAGGCGGCTCATGTCGGAACTCGACGAGATCAAGAAACTCCTGGACATGCAGCCCATGCTCCTTGAGGAACGCAAGAAGAACCTCGAACGGCTCGAGGCCGACCTCAAGAAAAAGCGCGGCGACTCCGACAGCCTGTTCCAATCGCTCCAAAGCGGCGCCCGTTCCCTCTACCAAAAGCGGCGGGAACTCCAAGGCTTGGTCGATCAGGTCGGCCAACTCGAAAAACGCGCCCGACAACTCGAACTTCGCTGAGTGGCCCACGGGAGACAGTCCATGACCTGGCTCGGCAAGATGATCGTTGTCTGCCATACCCTGCTTTGCCTCATGTTCGCCACCGCCGGCGTGGTGCTCAACAGCACCAGGCCCCCCTATGCCGATCAGGCCAAGCAGAAGGCCGAGGAAGTGGCGTTCATGCGGAAGTCGCTTCGGCTTGACGACTCCTTCAGCAGGCTCATCCGGGTTCGGGTCGCGATGGCCTCGCTTGAAAACGACTGGATCCTCGCCGAGAAGGTGTATGCCGAGCGCGAAAAGGAAGTTGTGGATGCCACGCTACCCAACACGATCGGCGAAGTGGATCGCGACCCCAACACCAGCCTCCCTTTGCTGGATCCGGCCCAGCGGTTTGTTCCCATGTTCAAGAAAATCAACCTGCTGGGGCAAAAGACATATAAGGAAAAAATGATACCTGATGCCGGCACGGCCATTGAGAATGCCCAGAAGGAGTTTCAGGAACGGAAAAAAGAGGCCATCGCCCTGACGGAAAAAGCCTCGGGAACCGACGGGAAAGGCGGGGTGACGGGCGATATCCTCGTCGAGGATGAGAAAATCGACCAAATGAAGGTTGAGCGCAATGTCTATGAGGCCGATGTCGCCATCACCACGCAGGATATCGACCGCATGAAGGCCCGGCTGGCCAGGGTAATGGCTTACTTGCAAAACTTGGAGAAGTATCTCCAGGTCCCCTCCCTCACGAATTAACCACATCGGCGCCCGTGGCCATAAGATACACTTGACAGGCGCAAGCGATTGCGGGCATAGCCTAGACATTGGGAGCGCGCTCCGCGTGCGCCCCCGCGTCTCCGTGGAAGGGGAAAGCGGGTGCGGGCCGGCCCGGGGATTCGATCATGACGACCTTCGGCAAGATTCTGGCGTTTCTCACGCTCCTCATGAGCGGCGCCTTGGGATTCATGGCCCTTTCGCTTCACGCCCTGTCCACTCAGCGCAACGAGGAACTGCGCGTGGCCCGCAAGACATTCGAGGCCAACCAGGCTAATGTGGTCGCCTATCTCAAGGAGAAGGAGGCCTTCTCCCAGGAGAGGAGCACGCTCGAACGAGACCGCACCGACCTGAAGACCAAGATGGAGAAGATGGACTTCATCCAGCGCAACGCCACCGATGAGGTGACCAAGCTGCAGTCGCTGCTCCGCCTCACCTCCGACAAGGTCCAAACCCTCACGGCGGAGAACATGAGGCTGTCGAAGGACAATGGCGACCTCAAGAAAACCAAGGACGCCACCTTGATGGAGAAGAACTCGGAAACCAACTCCAAGACGATCGCCGAAAAGGACTCGGCAACCCGCTCCAGCGAGCTTGAGAAGGTGCGCGCCGACCTCGAGGACGCGATCAAGTCGAGGCAGGAGATGTTCAACGAGCGAACCAAGATGTTCGAGGAGAAGACCCAGGCCGTGATCCAGTTGACGGCGCTCAAGAACCGGACGGGCGACATGGAACGGGAACTCAAGCGCCTGACCTTGGAAAACAAGAAGCTCAAGGAAACCGGCACCATCGAGAAGGCCCCGACGGGTATCGCCGGCAAGCGCAACCCGCCGACGGCCCCCCTTGAAGGCAAGGTGCTGCGCGCCGACTCAAGCGGCCTGGTGCAGGTCTCCATCGGCAGCGACTTCGGCCTGGAACGGGGCCACACCCTTGAGTTGTTCCGCCTGAATCCGGCCAAGTACATCGGCATCGTCAAGATCATCGAGGTCAACGCCAAGGACGCGGTGGCCCAACCCGTCGGCACCCTCAACGACCGCCCGATGGCCGGGGATTCGGTCGCCAGCCAGATCAAGTGAACCGGCGGCCGGGTTTTCCCGGCCAACCAGCGGAGTTCGACTCATGGCCAAGAAGCGATCCGGCGACAACCAGCCCGTTTCGGATGTCTATGTGGGGCTGCTGGCGATTTCCCTGCTGGCGCAGATTGTCGGCATTGTTTTCCTGGTTCTCGACTATCAGGCCATGAAGGCCTCCCCGCTGCCCAAGCTTGAGAAGTTCACATGGAGTCCGGTGGCCGCCCCCGCTCCTGGTGGCCAGGGTATGCCCGCGGGACCCGGCGATGGCGGCGCGGTTCCGCCCGGCGGAGCTGTTCCACCCGGAGGTGCCGCTCCCGGCGGCGCGGTTCCACCCGGGGGTGCCGCTCCCGGCGCCGTCCCTCCTCCCGGCGGCAATTGACCGG
>JAGWVO010000148.1 GCA_018970845.1 Planctomycetota bacterium | reverse complement strand
AAAGGGGGAAGTTGGTCTCCCGCGGGCAGTCGAATCGCCATGGGAATGCCCGTCAGTTTCCGGCCGGGTTGGCGCGCCGTTGCCCATTGGCTCCGGTGCCGACGGATTCAGGCGCGGATACCACCACGCCGCCACGGGTCACGGTCAGGTCGGCCGTTCCATCCCCGGGCACCAAACCGGCCCCGACAAGCTTGGCCAGCAAGGCCCTGTGCATTTCCTCATGTTCGTGGGGCAACGCGTCGGAGTCCGATTCAAGATCCACTTTCACCTCGTGGCGGCCCGTGACGGGATTCACGCGCAGCCTGATGGTCATTTCCGCCATCGTTCTTTCTCCTAGTCGAGCGAAACGGGCAGGTTTTCCAACTTCTCGGCCGCGACGGCCAGGTCCGGGGCCAGCGTCCGCACCAGCCGGGCCAACCCGGGAGCGTCGATCACCCTGTCCATCATCAATTGGTCGCGCATTCCCTTGAGCAACGAATCCCGGCCCGCCAGCATCGATGCTATCCGGCCCCTTTGGGCCTCGAGCAGGGCCCGCACCTCGGAGTCGAGAGCCTCGCGGGTGCTGGGAGCCAGGTCGGCGTAACGCTCAGGCCTGCCGTCCTGTTTCCAGTAGTGGCAAACTCCCGAGGCGGGCCCGCCCATGCCGTAAACCTCGACCAACTCCCGGGCCATCTGGGTGGCCACCCAGAGGTCGTGGCCGCTGCCCATGGATAGTTGCCCCTCGAGCAGGAGTTCCGCCTCGCGTCCCGCGAGAAGCATGGCCACCCCGTCGAGAAGCTCAGGGACGGAGCGAACCCTTCGGCCCGCCGAAACTTGCGTGTAGCCGAGCGAACCGGCCAGGTCCTCGCCCAAGGCCACCCTCTCGGGTAGTTGGGCACCGGCCAGCATGAGGCCGGCCACGGCATGCCCGCATTCATGCCCCGCAACGACCCGAATTTCCGACTCCTCAAGCACAAGCCTTGAGCGCCCCTCGGCAAGGGCCGCGTCGACATCCGCTGGTGTGGTCGCGTCCGTACGGCCCGCCGAAAGCCTGCGGCGGGCCAGCATCCGGCATAGCGCGTTGAGGTGATCGCCGCTGTAGCGCGTTCCCGAGGCGGCGCCGGGCACCTCGAAACGGGTGCGCCGAACCATGTGTTCCACGGTCTCGGGCGTCAAGCCGAGGCCCATCGACTTGCCGTGGACCCCGATGATGGCCCTCCTCGCCGCGGCATCCGGATAGGGCACATGAAGGTGGAACTCGAAGCGCCCCGGCCTCAGGAGCGCCGGATCCAACGATTCCACGAAATTCGTCGTCGCCACGACAAACACGAGTTCTTCCTTGCGGAAACCGTCCATTTCCGTCAGGAGCATGTTCACCATCGAATGTTCGACGCCCGAACCGGTGTGGGTTCCGCGCCTGACGGCGAACGAGTCGATCTCGTCGAAAACGATCACCGCCGGGGCCGATTGCCTGGCCCGCAGGAAAACCTTCCTGAGGTTCTCCTCGCTTTCTCCAACCCACTTGCTCTTGAGTTCCGGACCGGAAACCACCTGGATGCTCGCGCCAAGGGCCGTCGCCAGCGCCTTGGCGAACAGGGTCTTGCCGGTGCCGGGGGGGCCCCAGAAAATCAGGCCCCGTGGAATGAGGCCCTCCAGCGATTTCACGCCTTCGTCGTCGGATATCGCGTCCCGCCGGGTGAGCAGGTCGAGGATATCGGTCCTGATCCGCTTCTTGAGATCGTCATAGCCTCCGATGTCGGCATCCAGATCGACATTCGGGATCGTCATTTCCCCGGGCAGGGTGGCCTGCCTCAACTGCCCGAAAGCCGCCTTGGGGCTCGCGGGAAGGTCGGGGCCCTCGATGGCCGCGAGCAATCGCCTCAGCCTCGCGGCATTCACTCCCGAGACATACTTGTAAAGCTGGGCCACTTGGACCGTCGATCCGAACTTCCGGCATTCAGTCCTCGTGATCAATCGGGGCAGGCGGTCGCGTGGCACGCCCATCAATGTCACGCGATGGGCGAACGCGTTCGCGACGACTTCGGGGAGCGGCATGCTAGGGTCGCTGAAGGCCAGCCAGACCCGATTCGGATCCTGATAGAGCAGGTTCACCACATCCCGGCCCAGGTCGGTCACGCCCCCGCCCGCGGCCGCTGACAAGAGGTCGAGGTGCTGGATCACGGGCAACTTGTCACCAGGATTCTGGAGGTAGGCGAGCAACTCCCTGTACATCGCGGTGGTGAGCGAAACCGGCGGCCCCGCCGCATCCCCGCCGCCCGGCCGCCCGGCGATCACCTGGATGGGCAAGGGTGGCTGAAGGGCCCTCAGGCGGGACCTCAGCGACACCAAAACCGGAATTCCCAACTCCTTCTCGCATTCGACCAGAACGGAGACGCCCTGCTTCAACCGCCTGACGGCCTCGGCTAGCTGACCGCCATAGGCGATGTCGACAGCGTCCCCGGCGCTGATCTGCTCGGGACAATCGTCGGGGCGAATGACCAACATGCTCTGTCTCAAATTTTGATGGAAATCGTCAGCGTTCGCTCGGCCTCGTTCTCCTCCACGCGCCGGACCTCGCCAAGCTGGGCGGCCTTGCGCTTGATCGCCTCGGCAAGCCAACGGTGGTTGATGGCCTCGATTTCGGCTCGCACCCCGGGCAGCGCCTTGCCAAGCTCGGCGGTCGCCTCGCGTGCCAAATCCTCCTCCAAGTCGCGTTTCTTCCCCTCGATGGCCCGCGAAAGCGACTCCCGCTTGGCGTTGGCCAGTTCGGATTGGGAACCCATCCGCTCCACGCGCACCTTGACCAACTCGTCCTGCACCGCTTCCCTGGCCACGGAAACACGAACCTCCTTGGTGCGCGGATCGATTTCCACACGGGCCCCGGCGACCAGCCGCGACAGCCTTCCTTCCGCCGGTTCCGAGCTTGAATAGCCGGAATCAGCAAGAACCTTGGCGAGACAATCCGCCAATTCGGCCTCGGGCAGGATCGACAGGGACGACAGCCTGGTGGTGATGGAATCGCAACCGGCGGCGACGATTTCGACCTGCGCCATTTCCACCGTGTAGGTCTGGCTCATCCCGAACCTCCTCGTCCCAAAACCGCCATGGCCCGCACTTCACGGGCCGAACACGCCAGGCGATCGCGCATGGATGGCGGAACCGATTCCTTGAGCGCGCACGCGGAGGCGTATGTCTCGTCAATATAGACCGGTTCCTCGGCTTGATCGCGAAAGGACACCATGTCGGCAAGCATGTCCGCGACCGAAAGCCAGTCGGATTCGAGTGACTCGACCTCGGAAAATGAAGCGGCCCCGGATATGCCGGCCGTCCCGCTGGATGGCAGGTAATCCCTGAGGCGCTCGAGCCAATCCCTCCTGGAGCACGCCGCCGCTGTGCCCCGAATCATCCCCCGGGCCAAGTCCGGCCTTCCCGAACCGGCGCAAAGGCCGCTCCATGACCTCCAAGCGCCAGTCACCGCCTTGCGCGCGGGCTTGCCGCAGGAAACCCATGAGGAAAGCGCCCTGGTCCACATCATTTCCGACCAAGGCATCATCGATTCCACAAGCGGCAGCAGCGGCGGAGAAAAGATCAATCCCGGATCGATGCCGGTTCCGGCGTCCTGGCAAAGCCCTGGAAATCCCAAAAGGAACCAAGCCCACTCCCGCGGGCACGCCTTGGCCCACCGGGACGCTTCCGCCTCCGTGGCCATGCTGAGCCATCTCCAGGCCATGAGGGCGTCGCCGCTTTGCCATTCCCCATCCCGTGCGTCGGGCAACGACTCGCAGCCACCCGCCAGGGCGGCGATCCGCAACGAAATCGGACCAAACAAGAAAGCCAAATCCCGCGGTTTCCACCGGTTCCATACCGGCTCCCGGCATGTTTCGCTTTCCCGGGCGGGATTCGGAAACGGGATCGCCAGGCCGCCTCCGGCCGCCACGAAGGAGGAAACCACGAATTCCTTGAGGATTGCCTTGGCAAAGCCGGCTCCCCTGGAGGTGATTGCCATCCCGCCGCGCGGACAGGGAACCTTCCGGTAAACCGGGGCGTCATCCGGGCGGGCCAGCCTGGCTAAACCGGTCAAGACAACCCTGTCCCACGATTCCGACAAATCAGATCCTCGCAAATCGGCCAGATATTCCGTCCACCTGACTTGGTTGCTTTATTGGCAAGGCATAAACCGAAACCAAATCACATCAGTCCATCCGCCAAAAACCGGTTCCACCCAACACCACGGTCAATGGTTCGGCCGGGTGAATCCCTTGCGGCCTGGCCAGGCACACCAAGCGCGTCCTTGAAGACCCAATCTCCCGATCGAGTCATCGTCGCGGAAGGGCGGATTTTTATCGGCAACAACTCGGCCGCGGTTGGTTTTCATGACAAAAAACATTCCGCCAAGCCAACCGCCTGACGACGCATCCATTGGATTCGCCAAGACTTGAAGCCAATTCAACCGACCGGAAAAACTCGGCTGGAATATCGGTTTTGCGGCGATTAGCTTTTTCTTGCCGGCGCAACAGTCCGCAGGCACGAACCATGGATGGTTCGGATCAGTCGCAAGGAAGCAACATCTCATGAGCAACACCGCGCCCGCATTCAAGCCCGTGGCCCGAATCGGATTCTTCGGCCCCAACGGTTATCACGGCGACCGACGCCATGGAAGCAACCTTTGGGATGCCGGTATCCGCGCATCCCTGGAATACGCCGAGGCGGAAGCCGTTGCCCTCCCGGACAAAATCGAGGGCAAGCGCGTCTCCAACCTTCTGGCCAATGTCGACGGATTGGTCGTTACGGGGCACGACGCCTGCCACTATCGCCACACCGACATGGAAGAACTTTTCCAATATTGCAGGAAAAACGCCATTCCAGTGCTCGCCATCGACCGTGGCATGCATGCCATGAACACGGCTTTCGGGGGCACCACGATGATTGACATGGGCCGGGAAGCGCCCGACATGCTCCAGCATCGGCATCCTCCCGAACGGGGCCTCAGGCATGGGCTTGTCGTTGAGGAGTTCAGCCGTTTGGCCAAGCTTTACGGCGAGGGTGAAATCATCGTCAACAGCGAGCATTCCCAAGCTGTCGGCAGGGTTGCACGGGCTTTCAAGGTCGGCGCCCGCGCCATGGATGGCATGGTCGAATCGATCGAAACCAATCCGGAAGATCCATGGTGGGCCTTGGGAATCCAGTGGCAACCAGCCTGCGCGACTTCCTCGGGACTCGATATCCAGATTTTCCGTTGTCACATTGAAAAGGCCAGGGCCAGGGCGACCGCCCCTCGCGCCAAGGCAGCTTAAATTCATTGTTTTAAATGAACGGGCGCTGGACGGACTGGTGGTAAACAGTCGCCAGCGCCTGTTTGCGCGATTGCAAAGTTGATCGGATCAGGGAACCAGGACGGCGTCGATCACATGGATCACGCCATTGCTTGCCTTGATGTCGGTCTTCACGACTTTCACTTTGCCGTTGAGAAGCACACCGCCATCCTTGACTTCCACCTTGAATTCCTTGCCATTGAGCGTTTTCGCGCTTTTGCCGTCAAGCTTCACTGCGTCGGCGGCCAGAACCTTGCCCGCAACCACATGGTACTTGAGGATCGCGCCAAGGGCTTCCTTGTCCTTGAGAAGCGCTTCAATCTTGTCCTTGCCGAGTTTCGCGAAGGCTTCGTCGGTGGGGGCGAACACGGTGAAGGGCCCCTTGCCTTCCAACGCCTCAACCAGGCCCGCGGCCTTGACGGCGGCCACGAGGGTCTTGAAGTTTTCATTGCCGGCCGCGACTCCGACAATTGTCTTTTCCTCAGCTCGCAGGGTGGTTACCGCGAAAATGGCCACGAAGGCCGCAAGGCAAAGTGAACGATACATGGTGAAAAACACTCCCAATCGTTAAAGCTTTTGATCCGTCCGGTCGGAACGGCAAAACATCAGTAGGCACCAACTTGCCGCGAGAAACGAAAAAACCGGCCAATGAGGCCGGTTTGGTGATTTCAATGTTTCAGACCGATGAGTCCGCGCGAGTCAAGGCTTCACGCCCGGGGCATGCTCGCGGGAGGGGCGGGACACGGGAACCACACCGGGCGATTCGGCCTTGGCGGCCGCGACGGGCACCCCGGAATCCATGGCGATAGGCTCGCGATCCTCGGACTTTTTGGCTGGAAGCACGAGCCCGGCGGCCACCACCAGCGCCACTCCGACTAGCAACCCAGTCCTTCCTTGCCATCTCATGATGGAGACCTCCAGACAACTCTGCGGTCTGAAGGCCCGACGGGTGACTTGAAAGTTCCATGGGAACACGGAGCGCCGGACGAGCGGCCGGCGCGACCGTCAAGGCTTCGCCAAGTTGAATTGAACGCGCACCTCCTGCTCGACATGCCGTCCGGGCAGGACCTCGCAATCGGCCTTGAGCACGAGTGTCTTGGAGAAACCCTGCTTGGCTGTGGAGGGCACGGGAACATCGAGGACGGCTTCCGTCACCCCTCCCGGAACCGTGGCGCGGATACCATCCTCCTTGCTGTAAAGAACCACGGGCCCGTAAAAACCCTGCCTGTCGACCTTGACAGTCAACTTTGCCTTTTCCCCCGGCAAGCCGCGCCCAGGTCCGTTCGCCGTCACTTGCTGGATCGGCTTCTTTGGCAGAACAACCAAAGTTACGGCTTCGCCTTGGTCCGAGACGGGCATCGTTTTCGGTGGAGCCTTGGGTTGGGCTCCCTCCGCGGGTGGCATGGTGATGTTTGTTTGGAAACTCGGCACGATGGTTGAAATGCCGGCGCGGGCGTTGGCGCGAACCTCCAACTGGAATTCAGCGATGTTCTTGTCGGGGGCAACGGTGAGCATGTTGTTGTTGCCATTAACCACCCGGTAAGGCGCATCCTGCTGGTTGGCGGTGGCGATGAAAACCTGCACGGCGTCCTTCACGCGCGGATTGCGTTCCAGGTTCCACGAAAGCGTCACCTTCTCCCCCTGTTCGACGACGAATTCCGCCTTTCGAACCTTGGCGGAGAGCCCGACGGCGGGCTTTTCGGCCGAACTGGTGAGAACCGACACCTCCTCCATTCGGACGGGGTACGGATTGTTGTTACCGGGATTGCCTGGCCAAGTGAGGCCCGCATGGCGCGCCTCGCGCCTGACAGGCTGCCTGGCGCCTTCGATCACGGCCTTGCCAACCACGGTGATGTGGCCAAGCGCCACGGCCATGCCGCGCGTGGATTCAAGAACGAGCGTGTTGCCCTTCTGTCCCCCCTCGATCCTGCAGGGAAGGGCGCGGATGCCTTGCGGAAGCCCCTCGACACTCACATCGATCGGGCCGTCAAATCCACCCTGCCTTGCCGCCAGAACCATCAGGGTTGCCGGGGAACCCGGCTTCACCCGGGGGGCGCCGTAAAGTCCTTGGCCGTTGAGGGTCACCAGGCGGAAGTCCGGGGTCGCATCACCAATCTTGAGCACATATCCCAGATGCGGACCACCCTCGAGTTCGCCATCGCGGGCGGTCACCATGACATGAAAGATTCCGTCGCGCGGAGGCAGGAAGCGGTATGGACCGGGATCCTCGCTCCGGTTGAAGAACCACTGGGGATGAAGAACCTCGCCCCCATCGTCGATTTCCATGCCTTGGGAATCGCCCTCTCCCTTGATCGTCATCACGAAATCGAGGTCGGTTCCAATCCGGTCACCCAGAACCTCGATCCAAACAGGTTCACCCTTCTTGGCCTCAAACCGGTACCAGTCGCGGTCGGCGGCCTTCTCCATCCTTCCCGCGACAACCGCCGGAAGTTTCAAGGGCATCGATTTGTCCTGCGTGTCGTTGTCGGGATTTTCCTCAACGGGATCGGCCGTTGCAGCCGCCACATTCACGGGGCTTCCATCCGGCAATCGCAGGGCCCGGAAGTCGATCAAAGCGCTTCGAGGCTGGCTCGGCAGCGGACCATCACCCATGTTCACAAGCTGCAAAACGGATGATTCAAGTCCGGCCGGACCTCCCGGAACGGGCCGGCCGCCAGGGAGGCCCCTTCCGTAAACCGTGAACTCCCGCCTGTTGGGCCCAGCCATCGGCGGGAAAACAGATTCAACGCGCGCCGCCGATCCCACTCGCAACTGGTAGTAGCTGTCAGGCCCGCCCTGCACGTATCCGAATGAAAAGACACGAACCAGATACGCACCATCAGAAGGCAGCACGGCGTCGGCCACCGCATCCTCAAACGCCCTGTCGCGGGCGCTGGCGACCAGGTTTCCGCCCTCGCCGAAGAGTTCGAAGGCCCCCGGCAGGCGGCTGTCCCCGCTGGAGGTTCCCAGCCAAATGGAAACCCGTTGTCCCTTCTTCCCGGCAAACTTGAAATAGTCGACATCACTCGAACTGTTGAGGAATCCGCTTGCCAAGGCGCCAACCGCCAATTCCTGGGCTGTTTCAGGATCATTGTTCGGTTCCACCTCGTCGACGAT
>JAGWVO010000147.1 GCA_018970845.1 Planctomycetota bacterium | reverse complement strand
GGTGTCCTTGCGCCGCAAGTCGCTCGGCACAAGGAATCGCGAGACGGCCCAGAGACACCTGAAGGAACTCGACAAGCGGAAAGCCATGGACCTCGGCATGATCCCTCGTGAGGGAATGGCAACATCCGGTGCCGGCGCGGTGTTGTCGATCGAACAGGGGCTTGAGGTGTACCAGGGGCACTTGAACCGGCCGGAAGCGGCCAAGGGAGTGCGTGACTCCACCCGCAAGCGGTACCGCACCGCGTTTCGGCATTTCAAGGAGTTCTGCCAAGCCAAGGGGATCGGTTCCTGGAACGCGGTCAATTCCAATGTCCTCAACGAGTTCGGCAGGAAGTTCGAGGATAACGAGTACAAGCCACGCTCCGTCTACTTCAATATTACGACGATAAAACAAGTATCAAAGTATCTCGTCGAGAACAAGCATCTCCCCGCAACATGCGCCTTCCGGTATCCGATGTCCAAGCCGACGGGAACCGATACCCACTGCTATTCGGCCGCCGAAGTGACGGCCATCCTGGAGCTGGCGAAGTCATTGCCTGGGCAGCAATGGATGCACAACGCGATCGTGGGCTTGGCCCATACCGGACTCCGCGTGAGCGAGTTGGCAAGCCTTCGGTGGTCGGATTTCAACGACGATTTGACGCTGATTCGCCTGACTGACCAGGGGCATCGGTCCAAGCATGAAGCTGGTCGTCGCCGGACCAAGACGGGGCGAGGCAGGAAGTTGCCGGTTCATGAGGATCTCAGGCTGCTGCTCCAGTCGATGTCGCGTGATCCCGCAAGGCCTGTGTTCCCATCCGCGCTGGGGAAACGGCTTAACTGCGGCCGGCTGAGGGACCAGTTCGTGCGCAAGATCATCAGACCGCTCTCGGCAAGGTTTCCGTCGCCGGAAGGTGAACGGGGATTTGCCGACGGCAGGCTCCATTCGTTTCGCCATTTTTTCTGTTCAATCATGGCCGCCGCTGGGGTGCCCCTGCTGACGCTGCAGAAATGGCTCGGCCACAGTAACAGTGCGATGGTCGCGCATTACTTCGACTTGAAGGATGCCGAGGCCACCGCGCTGATGTCGTCCATCAAGATGTTGCCCAAGACCGGACCAGCCAGGGGCAACGGCTGATGGGAAGGGTCGGGGGCCGCGCTGGTCAGCCGGGTGTTCCGGCGGCGCGGCCATTGGCCCAATGATGGAGGGTTCGAGGGGGCATTGCCTCTGGTTTTGGCACACTTTTGGCACAGAGGCCATATTTGGCAAAAGTGATTTGTCTAAACCATTTGCTGCAAAGGATTTGTATCTGCAATTTTCAAGGAGCGGAGAGGGAGGGATTTGAACCCTCGGTACCATTGCTGGTACAACGGTTTTCGAGACCGTCACAATCGGCCACTCTGTCACCTCTCCGTAAGAAGCTAGTGTATCACGGCCCGGTGAGGCCGGCCAAGGGGGGCCGGAACGACGCGAGGATGCCATCCCACAGCCCGAGGCGGGCCCGGAGGCACGATTCGGCCGCCGCCATCGCCCGCTCGGCGTCGCCGGCGGTGCGGCACATGGAGGCGAGCAGTTTTCCCGCGGCGGGGCCGTGGTCCTCGCCATCGAGTTCCACATGCCGCTCGAGGTAGTGCGCGAGGCGGTCGAACCGACCGGGGTGCCGCGCCGCGAGTTCCCTGAGGAGCGGAGGGAACATCCGCGGGATCAGGTCTTCCCGGCCCAGCGTGAACGCCGCGGCGATGGCGGGCAGGTCGTCGCCTGTGGCGATCGACAGGTTGAGGGAGACGAAATCCGTCACGAAGGCGGGAAGACGCGCCTCGGCGAGGGCTTGCCGCCACCCCGCGCCCATGCGCAGGGCCGCGATGAAGCGGTCGATGGGCGAGGTGTCGGCCCCCGCCTGGACCATGGCGCGGTGGTAAAGGTCGAAGTGGCTGGCGTGGCGGCCCTCGCCGTCGTCGTCGCTTTCCTCCCCCAGAACGATCGAGTTGATGAGGCGCGACGCTTCGGTGTCGGCGGGGGGAACCCATGGAACCGAGACGCAGGTAAGCCGCGCCTGCAGGGCCTTGAGCAGCGACATGAAGTCCCAAACGGCCCAAACATGGTGCTCGAGGAAGACCACCACCCGGTCCGGGGTGGTCATCGCCGCGTAAAGGGAGTGGTCGACCAGCGCCGACCTCAGGGAATTGATCGACTCACCGGCCGCCAGCACCATCGTCTTCCCCCGATCACGCGCGGTTTCGCGCAGGCCTTTCATTTCCTATACTAGATGAATAAGCCAACCCCCGGCTGGCACAGGACTCGCCCATGACCGCATCGCCCCAGGCCAGCTTCGGCAAGGCCGGCCCGGCCCACCTACCGGCCGCGGGCAGCGACGCTCCCAACTTGGCGCTTTTGCGCGAAGCGGTCGGTTCCGTCGGCCGCGTTTTTCTGGGCAAGCCCGAACTTGTGAGGCTGGCGTGGGTATGCCTGGTCGCCGAGGGGCACCTGCTGCTCGAGGATGTTCCCGGCACGGGCAAGACGCTCCTGGCCCGGGCCCTGGCCCGCTGCCTGGGCGGCGATTTCAACCGCGTGCAGTTCACTCCCGACCTGCTGCCCAGCGACCTGCTCGGCACCAGCGTGCTTTCGCCCAAGACGGGCGGATTCGAGTTTGTGCCGGGGCCGATTTTCGCCCATGTGGTCTTGGCGGACGAGATCAACCGCGCCAGCCCGCGCACCCAGAGCGCGCTCTTGGAGGCGATGGCCGAAACCAAGGTGAGCCTCGACGGCAAGACGCATCCGCTTGGCCCGCCTTTTTTCGTGCTTGCCACCCAGAACCCGCATGAGTTCGAGGGAACCTACCCGCTTCCTGAAAGCCAGCTCGACCGGTTCATGATGCGCCTGACGATCGGTTACCCCGACCGCGAGGCCGAAAGGGCCATCCTCGAGTCGCACCGCCTGGGCGACCCGATCGATGGTGTCGAGGCGTGCCTCGACCCGGGGGCGGTGGTGGCCCTTCAACGGCAAGCGAGGCAGGTGCGGGTGGCGCCGGCGTTGGCCGACTACCTGCTGTCGATCGTCGAGGGAACGCGGCACCATCCCGAAATCCGCGTGGGGGGCAGCACGCGCGCGGCGCTGGGCTACTACCGCGCGGCGCAGGCGCAGGCGATGCTCTCCGGCCGGGCCTATGTCACGCCCGATGACATCAAGGGATTGGCCCAGCCTGTGCTCGCGCACCGCCTGCTCGCACGCCACGGCCACGCCCAGGCCCACGCCGCCGGCGAGGCGCTTCGGCAAATTGTCGAGAAGATTCCCGTACCCGGCTGACCCCGTCCCGCGGAACCGCCCCATGCTGCCACGCGCCCTGACCACCACCGGCATGGTTTGGCTGGGGGTGGCGGCGTGCCTGCTGGCGCTGTCGGTGGCCAAGGGGATCGGCCTTTTGCTGCTGCTTTCGTGCTGGATGTTGGCGGCCCTGGCTTGGAACGCGGCGAGGTGCGGGGCGGGCCTGGCACGCGCGCGGGTGGCGGTTCGCGACGACCACGCGCTTGAGGCGGGCGTTCCGGGCGTTGTTCGCGTGCAGGCCTGGCTCGAGGGGGAAGGGGTTCTGCCGGCGCGGATGTCGTGGCCCGACCACGCGGGCCAGTCGTTGCTGATGAGCCGTTCCGACGAGGAGGCATGGCTGTCGGTGCAACCGCTCGCGCGGGGCTGGATGCCGCTGCCTTCGGCCCTGCTGTCGGGAAGCGGGCCCTACGGCCTGGTGGAGGCGCGCAGGGACATCCTGGGAGGGGAACGGGTGCTGGTGCTGCCGCGGCGGGGCAGGGTGGACATTCGCGCCATGGCCGCCTGGATCAGGCAGGCGGGCGAGGGCAAGAGCGCCATGCCGGAGGCCGGCTGCGAGCTGGCCGTGGCGGCGGGCGAGGAGTTCCATGGCCTGAGGACCTGGCGGGCTGGCGACAGCCCGCGGCTGGTGCACTGGCGGACGACGGCGCGGACGGGCGTGCGGATGGTGCGCGAGCACGAACAGCCGCGCGAGGAATCGCTGGTGGTTCTGGTCGACCCGACCGAAGGCGACGACGGGGAGGCGCTGGTGGACCTGGCGGCGAGCGTGGCTTGGGCCTGGGGAAGGGGCCAGGGGCGCTGGCTCGGCCTGCTGGTGGCCGGTGACCGCCCCGCCGCGATCCACACCGGAGCCTCGGGAACGCCGGTTTCCGAAATGCTCGAGGCTTTGGCCCATTGCGCATCCGGAGAGGGGGTATTTCCGGCGGTCGGCCCCGCCTGGAGGCGCGGCGCGCCGGTTTTGGCGCTGGGCAGGGGGCGGGCGCGGATTCCCGAGGCCCTGCAGGGCGGGCCCGCCCGGCGCGTGCGCCCGGGAGAGGCCGGCTCGCTGACCTGGTATGGCGCCCGGGAGGATCCGTCATGACGGAAACCGACCGGCACGACCGCCGCCTGCTCCACGCCGCGCTCATCGTCTCGTCGGCCTTCCTGATGGCGACGGAGCGCGAGTTCCTGCCGTGGCCGGTGCTGGCGTTGATATTGTGCGCGCCGATCGCGGCGGTCGCCTACGAGGAGCGGACGGAAGGGCGCAAGCCGCTCGCCGACTGGGCCGGCGTGCTGCTGGGCGGGCTGATCGGTGTCATCGGCGGTTCGTGGGCCGTGGCGCAGGCCGTGGGCAGCCGGTTCCTGCCGATCTCGGTGGCGCTGATCCCTCCCGTGGCCGCGCTCATTCCGCTGCTGACGGCGGTGAAGCTGGTGAGGCGGCAACTGCCGCGCGACTTCTGGGTGCTGCACGGGCTGGGCATGGTGCAGACGGCGCTGGGCTGCGTGCTGGGCGCGGAGGAGGTGATGGTGGCGCCGCTGGCGCTCCATGCCATGCTGGGGCTGGCGAGCCTTCGCTCGAGGCTGTCGGGGGGAGCGTGGCCGGGCTTCAGGACCATCCTCGCCGAGGGAACGCTGCTGGGGGCCGCGGCTGTTGTCGCCTACTTCATCCTGCCGGGCGCCGATGTGCCGTTGTGGAACCCCGGTTCGACCTTCGGGGCCTCGAGGATGGCGACCGGATACGGCACGGAGATCGACCTGAACCACCAGGGACGGCTTGAGCTTGACGACGAGGTGGCGATCGAGTTCGACGCCAACGACCAACAGGGGCGTCCGACCACGGTGCCGGCCGACCAGAGGTTCCGCGCCGTCGACCTGGAGATTTACCGGGCGGGCCGGTGGCGCGGTTCAACCTCCACGACGGGCGGCCGGGGGGTTCCGATGGCGCTCCCGCCGCTGCCGACGATGACCTCGCGGCAGAACCTCTTGAGCTTCCGGGTGGTCTCGCAGGAGATCACCACGCCGGTGATCGCCGACCCGCCGTTGTTCCTTCCCGTGCCCTCGCCGGGCCGCAGGGGGCTGGTGAGGCGTCAGCTTGCCTACCAGCAGATCGTGGCGGCCGGGGCCCCGAGGGAGCGCACGCCCCTGCAGGACGATGTGGACAACCGGTTCCGTCTGGAAGACCTGCTTTCGAGCCCCGAGGCCATGAGGCCTTGGGGATGGGAGCTGCTCGAGTCGCTCGCCGATGGCGCCGAAGGCCCGTCGCGCCACGCGGAGGGGTCGCTTCCCCTGAAGGCGCTGCGCGACACCCCCGGCAGGCCGGGCAGCATGCCGCCGGCGATGTTCGAGGCGTCGGCGCGTCGGCTGTGCCGGTTCTTCGCCGAGTCGGGCCAATATGAATACACCCTCGACCTTGAAAGGTCGGATCTTTCCCTCGATCCGGTCGTCGACTTCCTCAAGAACACCAGGCGCGGGCATTGCGAGCGGTTCGCCTCCGGGTTGGCTTTGACCCTGCGTTCGGTGGGCATTCCGGCGAGGCTGGTGAAGGGATTCCGCGGTTGCGACGCCAACGAGGAGGGGAAATATGTGATCAGGAACCACCACGCCCATAGTTGGGTGGAGGCGCTGGTTCCGCGTTACGAGATGGGTGGCGCCCAGCAGCGCGTTTCGTGGGACTGGCTGCTGCTCGATCCCACGCCCGCGGCGGCGTCGGTGACCGAGGTGAAGGCGCCCGAGGGATGGCTTGGCGCGGTGGGAGGCTGGATCAGCCAGCAGCAACCGCTGGTCGCCGAGTTCCGGAACTGGTGGACCGACACGGGGTTTGGGGGAATCCCCAACGGCGCCTGGCCGGCGCTGGCCTGCGCGGCGGGCGCGGGGGCCTTGGCGCTGTCGCGGTCGGCCCGGGCGCGGACGGCGCGCGCCGGCCGGGAGATCGTACCAAGGCTGAGGGCCCTGGCGGCGCTGGAGGGGATTCGCCCCAAGGCCTCGACGACACCTGTTGAACTGGCCAGGGAACTGGCCGCGCGTTGGACGGCCGACCCTGTTTTGGCCAAGCGCGCTTCCGACGCTGAATGGCTGGCCGAGGAGCATTATCGCTGGTCATTTTCAGGAGCCGAGCCCGACGCCGAAGCGGCGCGCGCGCTGTTCTCAAGGCTGGGCGACCTGGAGGCGGTGGCGCGGGAATCTTCTCGGCGGCGTCGCCGGCGGGTACGCTGATCAGGTGAGTCCACGAGGGGAGGATGCCATGCTAGGACTGGATCGGCGGCAATTCCTGGGCACCGCGGGCGCGGTGACGGCAGCGGGATGGGCCATGGGCGCCGCGAACGCTTCCGGCGCGCAGGTGCTCTTGGTTCACCTGGTGGGCGGGCCCTCCCAACTGGACACCTGGGATCCCAAGCCGGGCGCGGCTTCCGAATGCCGGGGACCTTTCGGTTCGATCGCCACCCGTGTGCCGGGCGCGCGGCTTGGCGAACTGTTCCCGAGGCTGGCCGACCGCCTCGACCGCGTGACCTTGGTGCGCACCCTTCACCACGACGCGGAACCCACCCACGAGGCCGGCTTTCGCATCCTCAACACGGGAACGGCCAGCGCAACCGTCCATGCTTCGGGTTTGGCGCGCGGAGCCAACGGCAAGGCGGTTCCCGGGCGCGTTGGAACCTTGGGCCAGGCGGCCGCCACCGGTCAGGAGGCCGCCGAGGAATCGTGCGGATGGGCGGTCGCGGGCCACCAGCCGAACCCGGTCCGGTTGTTCGGCGAGGCGCTCGAGGCGCTGTCGAGGGGATCGCGGATGGTGACGGTGAACACCGCCGAGACCGTGTTCAACCGGATCACCTGGGATTGCCACGCCGACATGGGGGCCCTGGCGGGCACGCTGTCGGATTACCGCGACCATTTGGCGCCATCCCTCGACCATGGGCTGGGCTGGCTGATCGACACCCTCGAGGCGCGGGGTTTGTGGGACCGGGTGCTGGTGGTGGTGGCCGGCGAGATGGGAAGGTCTCCCCGGTTGAACGCCCGGGGCGGCCGCGACCACTGGACGGGCGCATGGAGCGGCCTGGTGTTCGGCGCTGGAGCGCCGCGGGGCCTGGTGGTGGGAGCCACCGACCGCGACGGGGCGTTTCCCGTTTCCGATCCGGTTCCGCTTTCGTCGCTGCATGGAATGATGGCCCGGGCCCTGGGAACCGGGGCGTCGGCAATCGGGGAGAACGCGTGATGTCGATGGCGGAGGATTTTGTCTTTGATTGCGGGATCAAGGAGTTCGAGGCCCGCGTGGTGAAGTCGGAGGTCCCCGTGCTGGTGGACTTCTGGGCGCCATGGTGCCAGCCCTGCATGCAGATGAAGCCGATCCTGGAGAAGCTGGTCCGGGAAAGGGGCGGCAAGGTCGCGTTGGCGAAGGTGAATGTGGAAGCCGAGCCCCGGCTGGCGGCGGCTTTCCAGATCAGCTCCATTCCGGATATTTTGATTTTCCGCGACGGCCGGCCGATCGACCGCGTGCAGGGAATGATTCCCGAGAAGGCCCTGGCCCAGCTTCTCGACGGCCTCCTGCCCAGCAAGGAGGAGAACATGGCCGAGATGGCGCTGGCGCGCGAGCAGTCCGGCGACCTCGACGGCGCCGAGACGCTCTACCGGGAGGCGCTCAAGGGCGAGGAGTTCCTCGACCAGGCGCGCGTGGGCCTGGCGCGGATTCTGTTGGGCCGCGGCGAGAAGGCCGAGGTGATGACCCTGCTCGACAATGTCACCGGCGGCGGCCCCCTGGGCGACGAGGCGCTGGCGCTGAAGGCGCGGGCCTGGTTCGCCGAGAAGGTTCCCGGGCCGGCGGACATCGAGGCGGCCCGGGCCAAGGCGGCGTCGGCGACGGGCAAGGAGAAGGCCCGGGCCCGCTATGAGCTGGGCTGCCGGCTGGCCGCGGCGGGCGAATACGAGCTGGCGCTCGAGGAGCTGATCGAGGCCGCCGAGGGTGACCAGGCGCTGTTGACCGGTCCGGCGCGCGAGGCGATGATTCAGGTCTTCCATGCGCTGGGCGACGCCCATCCCGTCACCCAGGATTACCGGGCCCGGCTCATGATGCTGCTCTGCTAGGGCGCAAGGCGGATCCGGTCGAGGCGTGGCCGGAGCCGATCCCATGCTTGCCTTGTTGACGGCGCTTGTCGCCTGCCAGCCCGCGCCGAAACCCTCGCCCTACGATAT
>JAGWVO010000146.1 GCA_018970845.1 Planctomycetota bacterium | reverse complement strand
TATCCAGTTCGTAGATGTTACTGATAGCCGTTGCGGTCTCGTACATGACCGCCAGGTTTCCCAAGGCACGCTTGAGCCATTCCCCCTCTCCCTGTCCCGCCCTTGATATGAGCCTGTCGCCCTCAGCCTCGCCAAGCCGGCTGACAACAGTTCCGCCAAGCGAGCCGGTGACCTGCCCGGTAATGAGGTTGATTTTCTCGGCTAACGATGGAGCGGGAACCTTTCTGGTTCCTTCCGAAACCATCACGAGCACGGTTTGGCCGACCTGAACCCTGTCACCGGAACGAAGCAGGCTATCTTGAACGGCACGGCCATTAACATGCGTGCCATTGACGCTTCCCAAATCCCGGATTCGGTAGCCTTCGGAAGTTTCTACCAGCTCCGCGTGCCTTCTGGAAATTTCCGTGTCAAGTAACCTGACTTTGGCCGCTGTGTCACGCCCAATCAACACCGTCGGGCCGCTGATGTTGAACTGCTTGCCCTCATCGGCGCCCCGGGTGACGATCAGCCTAGGCATGCTTTACTTGCCCCGCTGGGATCAGCCAGTCCATGGACGCGCAAGCGCGACAACATCTCTTGCAAATCCGGAAAGACGGCCTCCGGCCTCGCGGAAATCAAGGTTTCCAGCGAATCAGACCCCGTTCCAACAATCCATGTGACACAGCCTGCCGCCCTGCCCGCTGTGATATCGACAACCATGTCGCCAACATAAAGGGCTTCATCAACGCTGATTCCCAACCTGTTGGCCGCCACAACGATCATTGATGGATCGGGCTTGGGCCTGGAAGCATCCTCCGGACCGCAGACAACATCGAACAAACTGGCGATTTCCAAGGCATCAAGGATCAGTTTCGTGAAGGCCCGCGGCTTGTTGCTGCAGATTCCGGTGCGAACGCCGGATTCCCTGAGAAACCCCAACAATTCCTTGGCGTGAGGCAACAACCGAGTCTGCCCGATGCAAGCCACGGCGTGATGCTCCTTGTAGCGCGGAATATCCACCGCCAAGTCGGTTTCGGCGACAGTCGAGCGAAGGAGGCTTTCCACCCCCCTGCCAACCTTGGGGCGTACTTCCTCAACCGAAAGAGGATGCAGGTTCCTGATCCGGCGGACCTCGTTGACGCTCGCGGTGATGGCGTCATAACTGTCGATGAGGGTACCATCCAAGTCGAACAGCACGGCTTGCGGCATGTTGTTGGGCATGGCTAGTTCCTGTGAGTCTTTGTTTATGTCCCCCGAGAGAAAGAACCAGCACCAGCGGAATCGCCGGCGTTCCACGCCAGACCGCTCCCATGTTCCGGTCATGATTCGCGAAGTACTTGATCACATTCAAGCGGGGCCGGGCAAATGTGTTGCTGATGTCACCTTGGGGCGAGGCGGACACACTCGGGCAATCCTTGAGCGAATGAGTGGATCAGGAACGATGATCCTGATGGACCTGGATGAACATGAAATGAAATCCACGGTGTCATCACTTCAGCCCAACGGCGCCGCCATTTTGCCCCACGCTGGAAACTTCGCTGGAATTGCCCAGTTCATGGCCGAATCGGGAATCTCGGGGTTGGATGGCTTGCTGGCCGACCTCGGCGTGTCAAGCATGCAAATTGATAATCCAGGCAGGGGGTTTTCATACAGGCGGGACGGACCCCTCGACATGAGGATGGATCCGTCCCGTGGGGAGACAGCCAAGGATCTTTTGGGCAAACTCACGGAGGCGGAGTTGACCGAAGCCTTGCGGGAATTGGCAGACGAACCGATGGCTGGCCCCTTGTCCCGGGCGGTCTTGGGGCGACATCGGCTGACCCCGTTTGAAACCACAAGCCAATTGGCAACCTTCTGCGAAACGGCATTGGGCAAGCCGGGAGAACATTGGAGCCTCAGGCAGGGCAAGCGTTGGGTCACCCATCCCGCGGCAAGGCTCTTTCAAACACTCAGGATTCTGGTGAACCGCGAGGTGGCAAACCTCAAGCACCTGCTTCGACTTTTGCCGTCCATACTGAACCCGGGCGGCAAGGCGTGCATCATCAGCTTCCATTCCGGAGAGGACCGACTGATCAAGCAATCGTTTCGTGACGGCCTTCGCCAAGGTCATTACGACAGCATTTCGGAGGAACCGATGACTCCGACCGAATACGAAAAAAAAGGGAATCCACGCAGCCGGTCAGCCAAGTTGCGATGGGCAAGAAAAACCATGGCCGTGTAGGGTTGGTTTCATGAAAACGGCCACTTTGATTTTGTTACTCGCGCAAACAACCAGCGAACCTTCAACGGGCACGGAAACCCGGGAGTCCCCCGCCGATTGGCCTACCGCTTACCGAAATTTGATCATCGAAAAAGGATGGTTGCTGAGGCTGGGCACTGAGGAAAAAGTCTGGTTTCATCCTGTGGTTCGAGCCAAGGTCGTCGCGGAACCTGAACAAGTGGCGAATGGGCTGCTTGCCGAGGCCTTGGCGGCGGGCACCTTCTTGGGGTGTCTGGTGTTTGAGCGCAAGTGGCAGGACTATCGGGGACAATCCATCCCCGCAGGTGCCTATTCGCTCCATTACGCCCTTCAACCAGTCAGTGATGATCATGCCGAAACGGCACCAACAAGAAATTTTTGCCTGCTTGTGCCGCTTTCAAGTGGAGAAGTTGACATCAAACCTTCTCCAGAAAACCTATTCAAGAAATCAGCCTCGATAACGGGGAAGCATCCGGTGGTTTTCCCACTTTTGAACGGCAAGCCAAATGCTGAGAAAAAATGGCACAAAGAGGAAGGGGACCACTGGTCGTTGGGCTTCCAAATAACAGCTGATACACAATCTGGACCGGCACCTCTATCGCTCAGGATCCTGATGTCGGGCAAGTCACCAGCGCTTCGCTAATGAGGAGAGCCCATTTCAACCCGGCCATTCGCCTCTTTTGCCAAAGCTTCGGCAAGTCTCAAGACGGCGTCGTGAAATTCCGCTGAAATTCCCGACCATGTCACAAGGCTCAGCCCAGACGCAACAGCCTTCACCGTCACCATGTTCCCGCCGAGGCCAAGCCTGATTTCATTGAATTCCTCGGGAACAGCCTCATCCGGAAATGCCGGAAGACCATCGACCAGACGAAGGCACCAAGCGTCCGAAACGCTTTTCAAAACCTTGGCAACGGAGGGCCTGGCCACGCAACTGACATGATAAGCCTGCCCCACGGTATCACTCTCCAGCCTTGATGGTTTCTCAGCCTTTCCCAAACGGGATTTTTCAGTCTTACCATAATGAAAATGATCAATCGTCCTTGAGGGAGCTTGTCATGTGTTCATGGTTGCTCGCCTTGGCGACATTGGCGGCATACGATCCGTCAGCGGAAAGAGGATACCAGCTCCTTGTTTCCAAGGCCTACGCGCCCGGGCAATTTCCAAGGACGGTGGTTGACAACGCTTGGAAACGATGGGGATTGTCCGAACGCCCTCTTGATTATTGGGGCGCCTTTCGAGCCAGGTACGGATTGCATGAATCCCCGTTCCCCAACAATGGCCTTCCCATGGGACTCAGGTCATCGCCCATGCCCATTGGAGGCGCCGGGGCATGCCTTGACTGCCTGACATGCCATGGCGGAAGCCTCATGGGCCGCCCAGTCATCGGATTGGGAAACACATCTCTCGACCTCCAGGCCATCTTCGAGGAGTTGTCGGGAAGGTTCGTTGACAAGGTCAAGCCGCCTTACACGATGTGCAACACCAGGGGAACCAATGAGGCAGGCGCGACATCGGTTTTTCTTGCCGGACTCAGGGACAAGGACCTCAATGTCGGCATCGCTTGGCGCAACCTCGGCCTCGACGACTCCATGTGCGAGGATGTGCCAGCCTGGTGGCTGCTCAAGAGAAAGCGATATATGTACGCCACCGGGGAGGCCGACTCCCGCTCCGTGCGCAGCATCATGCAATTCATGATGCATCCCCTCAACGGGCCGGGGCGCTTTGATCAAGAAGAATCCAACTTTGCTGACATTCGTGAGTTCATTCTTTCAATCAAGCCGCCGATCTTCCCCGGAAGAGTCGACACGACGAAGGCCGACGCTGGAAAGATGCTGTTCGATGCGAATTGCTTGAGGTGCCACGGCGGGCCCGGCGCGGCAAGCCCCTATCCCGGCAAAATCATCGACCTTGAAACGATCGGAACAGACCGTACCCGCCATACCGGCATCTCCGGCGAATTTGGCGAGTTTTACAATTCAAGTTGGTTCAGCAGGGAAATACCCATGGGAACCAACCAGCAACTCAAGGCGCGCAAGACTCCTGGCTATCAGGCGCCGCCACTCGACGGGATCTGGGCGACGGCGCCATACCTTCACAACGGATCCGTTCCCACGATATGGCACCTCATGCGATCCAAGCAAAGGCCGAAGCATTTCACGCGCTCATTCAGCACGGATTCCGATGCCTACGACTGGGAAAAACTCGGGTGGAAAACCAGGGAGGTCGAACTGTCCGCGACTCGGAATGCCCCGCCCATTGAAAAGCGAAAAGTCTACGACACATCCCTCAAGGGAAGGGGAAATGCAGGCCATGCATTCGGAGATCATCTCACTGACGGGGAGGTCTCGCAACTGATCGAATACCTGAAAACCTTCTGAGCGCCTCAGGTGAATATCCGATAATCCACATCAGGAAATATATTGTTGCGCGACTCGAGGTCCTCAAGCCAGGCGTTGTCGATCTCACCGCTCGCGACCTGCTGGTCAAGCGACAGGAACGCATGCACATGGCTCCTCACCCTTGCGACGGCATATTCGGCATGCGCGCCCGTCGTGAGTGAAAAGGCCCAGTCACTCGATTGGGCCAGCAAAAGTTCGCGTGCCGCCTGATTGAGCGCCCTGCGAACCATCGCTGGCGGGTCGATGTGTTCTGTCGCAAGCCTTTCCATGCGGGTGGCCATCTCATGGATGTGCGGGTAAATCCAGTCATTGTTGCCATTGAGCCAAAAGGTGCTGTATCCGCCCTCCCCCCATGATGAGAACGCCGGCCGCGCCTCCTGTAAGACACCTTCGGATTGGGCATGACGCCAAGGAGTGGTCAGGGAAACTCCCCTCTGCCGCCTGGAAGCCTGACGAAAAACCTCCTCGAGCCAAATTGGGCCCTCGTACCACCAGTGCCCAAACAGTTCGGCGTCGTAGGGAGCCACCAATAGCGGAACCCGCCCATCCATGGCGCCGGCAATCCATTCGGATTGTTTTTCCCGGTTGAAGAGAAAGTTAGCGGCATGCTCGCCTGCCCTAACGCGGGCCATTCCCGGGTCGTAGGGAAGCTTGGCTTCGCCCGCGCCCGTGATTCGGTGGTACTTGATCCCGATGGCTCCCCGTTCACCGGCTGGATTCAGGTAGGGCCTGACATACTCGTAATCAAGGTCGAAACCGACATCCCTGTAAAAGTCCCTGTACCACGGATCCCCCGGATACCCTTCGATTTTGCTCCAAACCTGGCGACTCGACTCTTGATCGCGTCCGAAAGCCAAGACTCCCGTGTCGGGCGACCGAATCGGTTCAAAGGCGCCGTAGCGCGGGCGTGGCTCGGAAAGAAGCACGCCATGAGTGTCCATGAAGAAATAGCCAATCCCGCAATCGGCAATGATCCTGTCCAAGCCGGGATGGTATCCGCATTCAGGAAGCCATAACCCCTTGGGCCTTGAGCCGAAATGGCGTTCAAACTCCCGGCAACCGAGTTCCAACTGCGCTCGCTGGGCCTTTGGATGATTCGACATCAGGGGAAGGTAGGCATGCGTGGCGGCACAGCCGATCAATTCGAGCCGACCAGTGGCGGCCAATGTCCGGAACGCCTTGTTCGGATTCCTCTCCAGCCTTTCGTACAAGGCCTGGCACTGGCTGAACTTTTCCACATACATCCTGGCGACATGGTGAAACTCGGGCTCCCAACGGGTCCTCTCCAATTCCTTGGCAGCCAGTTCAGCCAAACGGCCCAATCTTGCCTGGTAGCGATCCTGCAGGAGCGGATCGGCCAGCATGGCCGCGAGGGTGGGTGTCACCGACATGGTGAGCCGCCATTCCACGGCATCCCGCTCGAGCGACTGAAGCATTGCGATCAATGGGAGATAGGTTTCGGTCAAGGCTTCGAAAAGCCAGTCCTCCTCGAGAAACTCAGGGTGTTCGGGATGGCGCACGAAAGGAAGGTGCGCATGGAGGACGAATGCCAAGTTTCCCAATCGCATCGGCGAATACCCCAACAACTTGGCGCGGTGGACGGGAAAGGATCCGCGGCGCCAACCAACCCGGCCATCGAGCATTCTGCTGCATCATCGGCCCCAAGTCACGCCGGGTTGGCCAGTCCTTTTGATTTCCTCCAGTTTCCACGCCAAAGAACGGAGACCGGGTGAGCCAAGCCGCCAATGACGGCTTCCAAATCTTCGCGAGTTCCAATCGGGACAACGGCGAGGTTGGCCAACTTCCCGGGCCGGATCGAGCCATGGTCGGCTTGCAATCCCAGCGCCCTCGCGCCATTGAGCGTCGCGCAACGCAATACCGTCGCCGGATCCAGCGCATCTGGACCGCACATCAGGCTTGCCAGGTGTGCGCCAAGGTTCAGATTGGCGCTGCTGGCGCGACTATCCGTTCCCAAGGCCAATCGAAAGCCGGCATCGAGCCATTGTTTCGCCGGAAAGGGCCTTCTGCCGAAATGGGCATGGGTGGCGGGACAATGGACAATGGCAGGACGATTTGACTTGAAATCCTGGGGAGCCAAATGATTGGCATGCACCATGATCGCGTTGGGAAATCGTTTTACGATAGCGCTTGGTGAGTTTGCGAGGGACGAGGTGTCCGTGAAACCAAGCCTTTGGAGCAAATCGGCGATGGGCCCCTCACGCTTCTCGATGAAGTCGATTTCCTCGCGGGTCTCGGCAATGTGAATTTGGCAGGCCGGGTTGGTTTCCGCCTTCCCGAACAACCATGCCTGCGTGCTGTAGGGAGCGTGGGGACTGATGCCGGAAACAATTCGCCGGTGAAGCGCCGCGTCCTTGATCCATAATTCAAATCCTCTCCAACTAGCCTCGGCTCTCTCCCTTGTGACGCCGATCACCTCCCGATACACCACCGCGTCGAGCGAGGAAGACTCCAATGCTGCTCGTGAATCCGAAGCGGAACTGATATCCCCGAGCAAAGTCGTGGCCGTGGATTCGATTTCCTTGATTCCGTCAAACACGGCCCGAGCGGGGTCTGAACCAGCTTGGGTCCGGTGACGGATAACGGCCGCGATCCAATCGGCGAACGATTTTCCCGGCGCCACAGGTATGGCAAAATCGGAAAGGTCAAGGTGGGTGTGGGCATTGACCAACCCCGGCACCACGGCCACATCACCAAGATCGATGCTGGCTGGTCCTGATGACCTCAGCCCGGTGACTCGCTCCCCTTCGAGATCAACCACGGCCCCGGAAACGGGAACTCCCTCGACAGGCACCACAAGCCTTGCTTTCAAGCTCCAACGGCGCACGAATCCCCCGGGGCTATCGGCACTTCCAACCGCGGTCGCCTGAGCGGGCGGACCGAATGGGCTGTCAGCGTGATGGCATCGTACTGGCTTTCCACGATACCGGTGGCCAACCAGGGACCCAGGTGCAAGTGCTTGATCGGCGGACAACTTCCGGGGAACAGGCTGATGTCGGCTTCACCCGTGCGATCCACCAATGTGATGAACTGCATTGGGTCGCCGCGACCCGTGTGGGTGTCACGGCCGGTGGCAAACAAACCGGCGACACTGACGGTGCGACCGAGCAGGCGCGGCAAGTCAGCCGCGCGGGCCACCCTTTCGGGGGACGGCCAACATGACAAAAACAGGTCGGGCAACGGACGGTCAACCGTGAAGCCGAAAAGCGTGAAGGAATCGGCCGCCCGCTCGAACCGGGTGGCGGGCGCCGGATTCCAACCAGGGCCAAGATCGCGCGGGAAGAGTTCGGGAACACCGGCGCGGACGCCGATCCGCTCCCCCCACGCAAGGCTTAGGAGCGTGGCGCGGCGCTCGCCGCCCAAGGTGTCCAAGGCACCAGAACGGGCCAAAAGCCGGGCGGTCTCGGGGCCGGGGGCCAACCGCCGCAGCAGGTCTTCAACGCTCTGATAGGCTCCCCGGCGGGCACGGTCATCCAGAATCCGCCCGACATGCTCGGACGGCAACCCGGCGATTCGGCCAAGGCCGACACGAAGTCCGTCGCCGCAAACGGTGAAACCACTTCCTGACCGGTTGACACAAGGCGGAAGAATCTCCAATCCTGAACGGCGGGCGGCCTCCACATACACCCAAGTGGGATAGCAACCGCCGTTGTTGTTGAGGGCGCCGGCCCAAAACGCCTGGGGATGATGCGCCTTGAGCCAGGCGGACCTCCAGGCGATCAGCCCGTAACTCACCGCGTGGCTCTTGCAGAACGAATACTTGTTGAACTTGGCCAACTGTCGCCAAAGTTCGTCGGCATCAGCGGCGGGCAGACCGCTGCCGGCGACAGCGGGCAAGAACCGGGCGCGCAAGGCCGCCGCCTCCGCTTCGGTGCGGTGCTTGGCAACAGCCTTGCGGAAACGGGCCGTTTCGGCATCGTCCCAACCAGTGAGGGCC
>JAGWVO010000145.1 GCA_018970845.1 Planctomycetota bacterium | reverse complement strand
GGGGTGGTGGCGGATTCGGCGGACCGGGAGGCGGCCCGGGCGGTGGCGGGTTCGACCCCAGCCAGTTCGCCGGCATGGCCTTCGACCGCGCCTCCAACGGCAAGCCAACCATCACAATTAGCGAATACACCTCCCGCATGGACCCCGAGGCCAGCAAGAAACTCGCCGAATGGGCCAGCAAGAGGGGCATCACCTCCGGCCAGGTCAACCGCGACCAGTTTTCCGAATACTTCAAGGAGCGAATGAACGAGCGGATGTCCCAGGGGGGCGGCATGATGCGCTTTGGCGGCGGCCCTCCCGGCGGGCCAACTCCCCCTGGAAACGATCCCGGGGCCCAACCGGGCGGCGGGCCCTCCGGCCCGGGCGGAATGGATCCCGACGCGTTCGCCAAGCAAAGGTTCGAGCAGTACGACACCAACAAGGATGGCCAGCTTGATCCCACCGAGGCCCAAGCCTCCAACCGGCTTCGCGAATCGTTCCTCGAAGTCGACACAGACAAGAACGGATTGGTGAGCCTCTCCGAATACACCCAGTACATCCGCATCAGGTTTGCCAATGGCGGCCAAGGAAGTCCGGGCGGCAATCCCGGCGACCCGAATTCCAATCCGTGGGGCCAGCCCGGGTACTATGTGCCGGTGATTCCCGAGGCCAAGAAGGTGGCGGTTTACCGATTTGGATCCCTTCCCAAGGATCTTCCGGACTGGTTCACCAAGCTCGACATGGACAAGGATGCCCAGGTCGGCCTTTACGAATGGCGCAAGGGCGGCCGGGAACTCTCCGAATTCCGCTCGTTCGACCTGAATGGCGACGGTTTCATCACCGTGGATGAAGGGCTTCTTCCCACCAAGATCGCCGCGCGCAGGAAGGAAATGGGCTCCACGGCCACCGCCTCGGCGTCGGGCGCGCCAAGCGGCGGCGACTCGTCGCGTTCCCGGGGCGGCTTTGGTGGTGACCGGCCCGACCGTGGCTCCTCGGACCGCCCCGACAGGGGTTCGTTCGGCCGGCCCGACCGGGGGAGCTTTGGCAAGCCCGATTCCGGATCATCCGACCGCCCGTCGAAGTCGGAACGGCCCGAAAAGCCCTCCAAGTTCGACCGCATGGAAATGAAGAAGGATCGCGGCAGCTCGAAGTGAGTTTTGTCCAACGCCGACACATTCCCGACCCGAACCTTTCAATCCATTCGAGCCGCCAGCGCAAGCTGGCGGGTGATAACCTTTTGTTAGGAATCAACCGACGAATGGAGCCATCGCCCTTGGCTTCCCGGCTTGATTACCCCTTCCGCTTTCGCAAGTCGGCCAGCACTCCCTCGATTCCCCGCGTGTTGTAGACCTCGCCCGCGGTCAGCCAGGCGCGGCGGGCCACATCCACCCCATGGCTGAAATAGGCCAGTTCATCGGTGGAATGCGCGTCGGGATTGACGACCAGCGGCACACCCAGTTCGCGGGCCCGGCGGCAATGAACCCAATCGAGGTCCAGGCGCATCGGGTTCGCGTTGATCTCGATCATTTTCCCGTGGCGCGCGGCGGCCTGGATCACCGCCTCAAGGTCGACCGCGTAAGCCTCGCGCCTGAGCAGCAGCCTGCCGGTGGCGTGCCCCAGCATGGTGACGGCGGGGTGGGCCAGCGCCCTGCAGATGCGCGCCGTCATTTCCTCGCGGGTTTGTCCGAAATGGGTGTGGACGCTCGCCACGACATAATCGAACCCGGCCAGGAGCGCGTCGTCGAAGTCGAGCGAGCCGTCGGGCAGGATGTCGCATTCGGTGCCCTTGAGGACGGTGATGCCCGCCAGGCGGGCGTTGAGGGCGTCGATTTCCCTCCATTGGGCGCGCACGCGGTCGGGCGTGAGGCCGTTGGCGACGGTGAGCGATTGGGAATGGTCGCCAATGCCCAAGTACTCAAGCCCAAGCGCCTTGGCGGCCCTGGCCATGGCCTCGAGCGTGTCGGCGCCGTCGGAGGCGGTGGTGTGGTTGTGGAAGACGCCCCGGATGTCGGCGACGCGCACGAGGGCCGGCAGGCTTCCGTCCGCGGCGGCGGCGTCCTCCCCGGTGCCCTCCCGCAGTTCGGGCTCGACATAGGCCAGGCCGAGCGCCGCGTAGATGTCGGCCTCGTGGGAAATGGCGGCGTCGCACCCGGCCAACTCGTACTCGTTGAGCCGCCAGCCGCGGTCGATGGCCCTCTGGCGCAGCAGCACATTGTGCTCCTTGCTGCCGGTGAAGTAGTTCAGGGCGAAGGGGAACTGGCCGGGAGCCACCACGCGCAGGTCGGCGTTCATGCCGACTTTCCCGCCCAGGGAAAGCCTGCCGCCGGAGGACTCGGCCTCGAGCACGATGCTGGCCTTGGTGTCTCCCTGCCCGACGATGGATTTCACCCCCGGGACGGAGACGAAGGCGGCGATCAGCGCGGCGGGGTCGTCGGCGGTGGCGACGATGTCGATGTCCTTGACGGTTTCGCGCCGGCGCCGGAGGCTGCCGGCGATTTCCGCGCGCGTGACGCCCTCAACCGCGCGCAACCGCTCGAGCAGGGCGCCGGCCAGGCCGATGGCCTGATCGAGGCGGACGCGCCTGCCCGAACTGGTGACAAAGGCGATGCCCTGCAGGATTTTCTCGCTGGTCTTGGCCCCGAATCCCTTGATGGCGGCGACCCTTCCCGACTCGCATGCCGCGGCCAGTTCGGGGAGCGTGGTGATGCCAAGCTCGAGGTGGAGCGCCCTTACCTTCTTGGGGCCCACGCCGGGGATGCGGAGCATTTCCAGGTGGCCGGGCGGGGTGCGGGCGCGGAGGTCGTCGAGGATGGCGCAGCTTTCGCCGGCGACAAGTTGCCCGATCACCTCAAGCTGGGTCTTGCCGAGGCTGGAGACGGCATCCTTGATCGTGCCGGCGCGGAAGAGTTCGGCGGCGGATTGCGGAAGGGTTTCGATCCGCCTGGCGGTGTTGCGGAACGCCTGGCTGCGAAAGCCGTCTTCCCCCTGAAGTTCCTTGAGGGTGGCGATTTCCTCGAAGGCCGCGGCCAGAGATGCGTTGTCCATGGCTTCCTGCCCGGAAGGGGCCCGCTCCCAAGCGGCGGGCCATGAAGGCATCCTAGCGCATCAGTCGTCTTCCGCCCCGCCCGGCACGGGAGCGGCGGGTTGTTCCTCTCCCATGCCGACCAGGGGAACGGGGGCCCTTTCGGGCGCCAGCTTGCGGACCCGCTCGGAGGCCCAGGCGGCAATGCCGGGAAACAGCCGCATGCCGGTGATGCGGTCGTGCCGGCCGGCGGGGTCGCACACCACGGTGACGGGGATGTCGAGTTGCGCGGCGCGGTGGGCGAAGCTCTGCACCTGGGCGGCGACATTGAACTCGTCGCGGCCGCCGTAGGCCAGGTACAGGTCGAGTTCGCCCTTCTTCATGCCGCTGCGCTCGAGCACCTCCAGCGGGTTGATGCGAGCCATGCCGGGAATGACCTCGTCGCCGCGGCCGAACATCGGCTGGAAGAGGTCGCGGAATCGGAGGGTGAACATCTTGCGGGTGCCAAGTGGCTCGAGCAGCCTCGGCTTTTCCCTGACCCCCTCGTTGAGCGGATTGAAGTGGGTGCGGTACTTGCCCCGGCCGTCGACATAGCGGAGGTTCACGAGCGGCATGATGCCGACAGCCATGCCGATGCTCTCGCGGTATTCGATGCCGATGCGCACGGCGGCCGAGCCGCCCATGCTGACTCCCATCACCGCGTGGGCCTCGCGCTCGGGGCGGACGGAGTAATTGGCGTGCATGAAATTCCAGATGTCGCGCATCAGGTAAGTTTCAAAGTTGCCGGCGCGCGAGTCGGCCCAGAAGCTGGCGAGGTCGTGGAGCGTGGCGTGCCCGTGGATGCTTCCGTCGGGGGCCGCCACGATGACCGGGGGCATGCGGCCGGCGGCGATCTCGCGGTCGAAAGGCTCGACAAGGGCCTGCATGAAGAACTGCTCGTCCTGCGCGGCGCCGTGGAGGAACAGCGCCAGCGGGTAATGCCTGCCGCGGGTGTACCCCGGGGGCAGGTAGACGAGCATGTCGCGTTTCCTGCCCAGGGCGGGCGACCAGACGCGGTTGTCGCGCAACCCGCGCCGGGTGTGCGCCACCAGCGTGCCATGGAGGCGGCGGTTCATCCTCTCGACCTGGTTCCAGCCGAGCATCCAGGGGGGAGCCTGCCCCAGGCCGATGCCATCGACCCAGAGCGAGACCATCCAGACAAGGCCTTGCATCGCCATCTCGACCGTGATTGTGGGGGCGGCGGAGACGGGATGGCCCGCCGCACGAGGAACCCTACACCACGGAAACGGGCAAGGTCGGCAGGCCCGGGAAGGGACTTGAGGAAAAACGGAATTTTTAAGTTGGCCGTGTTCCGGTCGCGCGGGTCGGCACGGTCATGCCGCCAGCCGGACGGGTTCCGCCACCTCGCGGACCATCTCGACGGTGAGGATTCGCTCGAGGTCGGTGAGGGCGCGCGCGGCGGTGGCGCCGTCGAACACGCGGTGGTCCCAGGTGAGGCGCACGGCCAGCGAGTTGTCCTTCTCGAGCATGCCGTAATGGATGGCCGAGGTCAGGATCGGCTTGAGGTTCAGCAGGCCGGCGCCCTGCGATCCGATGGACGACAGGCTGAAGGTGCCGAAGTTGTGGCAGCGCCTGCGGCCGAACAGGTTGAGCGACAGGTACCAGAAAAGCGGCCGGATCGGCCAGGGAATCCGGCTGACTCCCACGGCGCGCTGGTGCGACCGCAGTTCGGAGATGGGGGCGTCGCGGTGGTGCCTGACGATCGCCTCGATTTCCTGGAAGGAACGGTTTTCCGGGGCCCTGACGAGGCAGAAAAGCACCACATCCTCCTCGGGAAGCCGGCGCTCGACATTGAGGGCGACGATGCTGTGCGGGTGTTCGTAGAACCTGGGCCAGGGCAGCTTGAGGTACGACCGCCTCAACTCGGGGTAGTCGCGGCTGAGGATGCCGTACGCCTTGGCGAAGATGGTGGTGTACGAGGGACGAACATCGGCCTTGGCGCGGGCCTGGACCAATTCCGAAAGGTTCATCCGGCGTTCCGCGCACACCGCGGGAACCTGCCCGCTGAAATGCATCAGGTCGCAGACCAGTTGGCGGTACGGGGAAATGGCGACGGATCGCCCGCGAGGCTTCGACATGGCACACCTTCCTGGCGCGGACGGGGACGCAATCCTTTCCCCGAGCTAAACGATACGCTGGCACCATCGGCGAAACAATGACGATAAGGCCAGCAAAACGGGGCCGTGATGTCAGCAAGGGCTCCCCGATGGTGAGGAATGTGACGCCGGTGCTGGGAATCGACCTCGCCTGCCGGCGTTGGGCCGACATCGGCACCGCCCGCCTGGAGCCGGTGGCCGGCACGCGGGCGCGGGCCACCAGTCCGGCCCTCGTATTTCCCAAGGGTGATCCTGATCCGCGGGTGCTCGCGGGGCTGATCGACGCCCATTGCCGGAAGTTCGGGGTGGGATGGGTCGCGCTCGACGGCCCGCACGCCTGGAGGGATCCGGCATCAACCCGGCCGGGCGCGGGGCGCTGGTGTGAAAAGCTGGCGCGCGCCCAGGGCAAGACCGGCGTCGCGGAAACCGCGCTGCCTCGGACGCAGTTGAGGTGGACGCGTTTCTGCATTGAAGTCTTTGACGCGCTTTTGGCCATGCCGGGGGTGTGGCTTGCGGGAGATGGCCCGTCGGGCCATGCCTATGGAGTGCTTGAGACCTTTCCCACGGCCACCTGGCGGGCGTTGGGGCTGTCACCATTGCCCGGCAAGGCCGCGGCGAGGGTTGGCGGCGTGGAGGCTTGGCGCGAACGGCTCGAACAGGCCGCCGGGCTTTCGGTTCCGGCAGGATTGGGGCATGACGACTTGCAGGCGGTGGTGGCCGCCTTGCCGGCATGGGCTTTGGCGGGGGGAGGAGTCCGGCGCGCCATGGCGCTGGGAGATCCGGCGCGCCAAGCGGGAGGAAAGCGAGCCGAGGGACTGATCTGGACGCTGTCGGACACGGAGTGACGGGCGCGGCCCGCCGCTGGCCATCGCAGCCCGTGGCCGGCAAGTGTTTAGCCGATGTTCACCACGACCTTTCCAACCACCTGGCCGGCCATTCCCAGGGTGCTGGCCTCGAGGAACCGGTGCGCCTCGGCGGCTTGGGCCAGCGGAAAACGACTGGCAATGGGTGTCTTGATTTTGCCCTCGGCGAGCCAGCGCGAGATGTCGGAGGCGCAGGCGGCCTGTTCCTGGGCCGTGGCGTTGAACATCGCGAAGCCGGTCAGCGTGAGCCCCTTCACATAGAACGGGCCCACCGGAAAGATCGGCTGCGCCGTGCGACCGGCGATGAGAACCATCCGTCCACGGGGAGCCATCGCCGGCACCATGGTCATGAAATCGGGTTCCCGCTGCGTTTCGATCCAGACATCTAGCCCCTTGCCTCCCGTGAAGGCGGATATTCGCGCGGGAATGTCGTCGCGGCGGTGGACCACGGTTTCAGCCCCCCACGATTGGGCCAGGCGGGCTTTCTCATCGTTGCCCACCGAGCACAGCACTTTCGCGCCCGCCGCGACGGCCATCGCCACGAGCATGGATCCGACTCCCCCGGTTCCGCCGGGAATGTAGATGAAATCTCCAGCCTTGAGTCCGGCGTTTCGGAACAGGGCCAAATGCGCCGTGATGCCCACCAGGGCCGTGGCGGCCAGGGCCTCGTCCGTCACCCCGGGAGGGGAAGGGTAGGCCCACTCGCGCTTGACGGCGATCTTCTCGGCGAGCGTTCCCTGCCTTCCGAGGAGTCCTTGGTTGGAGCCCCAGACCCGGTCGCCCGGCTTGAGGTCGGTGACACCCGGCCCGGCCGCTTCCACGGTGCCGGCGAAGTCGCAACCGGGGATGAACGGGTTGGGAAGGGCCATCGGCACCGTACCGGCGCGGATGTACAAATCGATCGGATTGAGCGCCGAGGCCGCGACGCGCACAAGCACCTCGCCGGGGCCGGCGAAGGGGTCGGGAAGCGTTCCGACCTTGATGGAATCGGGGCCGCCCGTGGCGGTGATGTGCGCGGCTAGCATGGCAATGTTTCCCGGAGGACTTTCATCTTCATTCATGATGCTAGGAGGACGATGAAAAGCGGGAAGGGTTCTCGCGGTGGCCACATCGGCAGGGGATGGCCCTGATTGTTGTTGTCACTTCATAATTGATCGCATAGCTTGAATTTAATTGGTCTGCTTAAGAAGGGGGATTCCATCATGCGAACGATGAGTGGACTCCTGATGGCTCTCATCGCCTGCGGATGTTCGGACAACACGGGCGGCCGCCTCGCCGTCGAGGGCAAAATCAACTTCAAGGGCGCCCCGCTTGACACAGGATTCGTGATGTTCGTGCCCGAGGCGCAGGGCGCGCCCGCGACCCAGGCGAGCGCCCTCATCACGGGGGGAGCCTACAAGATTCCCGCGGCCCAGGGACTGTTCGCCGGCAAGTACCGCGTCGCCATCAGTTCCGGCGACGGCAAAACCCCGGCCGCCGACCCGAACGCGGCGCCCGGGCCGACCGGCAATTTCGCGTCCAAGGAGCGGATTCCGGCCAAGTACAACACCGAGACAACCTTGTCGGTCGAGGTCAAGCCAGGCGTGAAGAACTCCTTTGATTTCCAGGTTCCCTGATGTCGGATCGTTCCGGGCCTTTCCGGAGGCGATCGATACTGCAAACGGTTGTTTCATTATCGGTTCATGCGGGAGGTGAAACATGGCGACGAAAACAAGGGCGGGCTTCACGCTCATTGAACTTCTGGTGGTGATCGCCATCATCGCCGTGCTTATCGGGCTTTTGGTTCCGGCGGTCCAGAAGGTGCGCGAAGCCGCCAACCGCATGAGTTGCAGCAACAACCTCAAGCAAGTCGCCACGGCGATGCACAACCATCATGATTCAAGGAATGCCCTTCCCGGCGGAGTCGGCAAATTCGGTTGCTGCTGGGGCACCTGGGTGGTGCCTGTGCTCCCCTTCATGGAACAGGAAAGCCTTTTCAAGCTGTACACGAACTGGGGTGGTAACGATGCCACGGGGATCCGTTACAACGCCGCTCCCAACATCACGGTTTCCAGCACCCGTTTCAAGAACCTGACCTGCCCGTCGGACATCCCGAATTCACCCAGCGGCGGAATCCAGAACCACAACTATGTGGTGAACTTCGGCAACACGACGATGTTTCAGGCCGATGTGACCGTCGGCACCACGGTCATCCGCTTTGGAGGGGCTCCATTCGCCGCCTACCCCGGTTCCACTTCCGATGACGGGCCGGCTTCCGCGGGTGCCGCGGCCACCTGGACCCGTGAGTATGGCCGGCCGGTGAGGCTTACCGACATCACCGACGGCACCAGCAACACGCTCATGGTGGCCGAGTTGAACCAGGGGCAGGGGCTGGACGCCCGCGGATTTGTCTGGTGGGGCGGGGCGGCCGGCTTCACGACCCTATATGGCCCCAACGCCTCCGACGCCGACATCCTGACGGGAGCCTGGTGCGACGCGGCCAATCCCCTCAACGCCCCGTGCTCGACCACGAGCACGGCGCCGCCCAGCCCGTTCAGCCGCCGGCAGGGCGCGCGCAGCCG
>JAGWVO010000144.1 GCA_018970845.1 Planctomycetota bacterium | reverse complement strand
AAAGTTTCAAAGATGATTCCCGTATAATAATCCAGTCCGCGGGCGATCGACAGGTCGAGGCCGATCCGCTCCGGGGGCAGCCCCGCGGCCAGCGCGGCCTCGAACACCTCGCGCAACCGGGCCACGCCCGCCAGGCCCCGCTCGCTGCCGGCCAGCTCGCGCGACAAGTCGGCCAGCACCGCCAGCGGTTCGCCCGTCCGCGACGCCAGCGCCAGCACGGCGTCGGCCTGCGCCCGCGTGGCGCCCGCCTTCTCGGCCATCTCGGCGGCCACGGCGTCGGCGCCCGCCTTGGGCAGCTTGTCGATGGCCCGCAGCACCGCCGCGGCCTGCCCCGCCAGGCCCATGGTCTCCAGCAGGCCGCCCAGCACCTGCCGGTGGTTGACGCGCAGGCGGAAGTTCCCGATCCCAGCGGCCACCATGAGGTCGTGCGCCACCAGCACCGCCTCCGCGTCGCTCGCCGCGGCGGTCGTGCCGATCGTGTCGAAGTCGCACTGCCAGAACTCGCGGTACCGGCCGTGCCCGGTGTTCTCGCCGCGCCACACCGGGCCCATCGCGTAACGCTTGAAGGGGACGCCCAGCCTTGGCACATGCATGGCGGCGAAGCGGGCGAACGGCACGGTCAGGTCGAACCGCAGCGCCACATCGCGGCCGCCGTGGTCCTGGAAACGGTAGACGATCTTGTCCGACTCCTCGCCCCCCTTGCCCAGGAGGATCTCGGCGTATTCCAGCGCCGGGGTGTCGATCGGCGCGAACCCGTACCGGCGGTAGACGCCGCGCGCCGCCTCGAGCAGCCTCTCGCGCGGGATCATCATCTCGGGAAGGTAGTCGCGGAATCCCTTGAGCGTGCGTGGTTCGATCCTGCCCGACATGCGACCCCCGTTTTCGGCTCCCGCGGCCCCGAGCCCCGTCATCGTTCCCGCTGGCGCGGCCTGTATTTCCGCGCGAAATCGCGCATGAAGCGGTGCTCCGAGCCGGACAGCGCCTTGCTCCCCAGCCGGTGCAGCTTGTCAAGGAGCTCGTCCATCCGCCTCTCGGCCTCGGCGCGGTCGGCCGCGGCGCGGCGCGTGCGCTCCTCGGCCCGGCGGGCGCGCCAGCGCGTCCACCACGATTCCCTCTGGCGGTGCGGTTCGCCGTCGGCCGATTCGGGGGACAAGCCGTCCTCGTGGCCGGCGAAGTCGTAACCGTCGGACACCGATTCGCGCTCGCGCGCCAACGCTCCCACCGTCTCGATGTAGGCGACCATCGCCAAAACCAGGTAAAGAACCTCGCCCATCGCGATCCCCGCGATCATCACCCCGAGGATGGAAACCACGGTCGCCGTCAGCACCGCGCGCATCGCCTCGGCGGCGTCCGAGCGTTGCCAGAGGATGCGCGCCATCAGCCGCGAGGCGTCGAGCGGGTAGGCCGGGAGCAGGTTCGCGAACAGGAGCCAGCCGTTGATGAACGAGACGCGGGCCAGGAGCGTGGCCCAACCGGGGGAGACCCACTCGGTCTCGCCGTGGAAGTCGGCCAGGGCCAGCACGCCGGCGGAGGCGGGGCCGTGGGGGTTCCATGTGGCCAGCGACGGCGGGATGTGGCCCATGGCCAGGAGGCCGAACGCCGAGAACGCCGCCAGGAACAGCGTGACGCTCGTGCCCGACAGCAGCGACCAGTACGAGGCGCCGGCGAAACCGTCGGAGCGGCTGAAGTGCCCCAGCGGCCAGACCACCGTCTCCTGGTGGTCGGCCTCCTCGAGGCGGCGGATCGCGAGGGTTCCCATGAACCGCGCCAGCACCGACAGCAGCAGGATCGCCTGGACAAGCAGCGCCTCGCGCCAGATGCCCGTGGGCGCGCCCTGCGTGAACACCGTGCGCAGGAAAAGCCCCGCCGCCACGACCGGATAGACGATGTGCAAGCGGATCGGGTCGCCGGCGATCGATCCCAGCGGCAGGCTCCAGCTCGTCGGGTGGCGATCACGCACGCGGAGGCACCTCACCCATGGCCGAAACGGCCTTCAACGACATCATATCAATCGGGCGGGGGGGATGAATCAGTTTCCTTCCTCCGCCGGCCTTGAAAGCCGGTCGATCGCCTCGCGCGCCTGCCAGGCCAGCGGGTTGCCGTCGTAGCCGGTGACCTGGTTGTAGTACGACCTCGCCTTGGCGAGTTCGCCCAGCGCCTCGTGCGCCTGGCCCAGCTTGAACAGGGTCGCGGCGCCCGAACGGGCGCTGTCGCGGAAATCGGCCAGGCAGGCCACCGCGTCGGCGGGCCGGCCCGCCTCGAGGTACAGGTCTCCCAGCGCCTGGTTGGCCAGTTGCCAGGCCTCCGGGGCGTCGCCCTGGAACAGGCCGGTCGGCTTGTCGGCGCGCACCGACTCGAATCCGGCGATCGCCCCGTCGCGGTCGCCCAGCCTGAGCCGGGCCCGCGCCGCCTGGGCACGCGCCATCAGCCCCGCGGGATCCACGCGCAGCGCCAGTTCCAGAAGGTGCGACGCCACCTCGAGCCACTCGATGTCGCTCCGGCGGTCGTCGAGGATGCCGCGGGCGCGCTTCACGCACGCGGCGGCGTCCACCAGCCCGCGCAGCGCCTCGGCGGAGCACGCCGGGCTTTCCAGGGGCAGCGACCACAGGTACCGGTCGCGGCGCTCGAGGAGATCCTTGTCGCCTGACTGGTAGAGCAGCCCCTTTTCCGTCTCGCGCAGAGCCGCGAGCGGATCCCCCGCCGCCTCGTGAAGCGCCGCCAGGCGCCGATGAGTCTCGATGCCGCTCTTCTCCGAGGCCAGGGTCGCCTGCCACCAGCCGATGGCGTCGGCGCCCCTGCCCTCGTGCTCGGCAAGCTCCGCCTGGTGGCGAGCGGCGCGGAAGTAAAGGTCCTTGTCCTCCGGCTCGAGCGCCTCCGGCCCCAACGCCCTGCCGGCCTCCGCGGCCTGCGCGAACCTCGCCCGCGCGCCCTCCGCGTCCCCGCGCGACTCGAGCAGCCTGGCCAGGGCCACCAGCCGCCTCACCACCCGCGAGCCGCCCGACTCGACCGCCATGGCCAGGTAGGCCTCGGCGCGCCTCCAGCCGTTGTCGTCGCCGGAGAGGGCCCCGGCGAGCTCGTCGAGGTAGACCGGGTCGCCCGGGGGCAGGCCCCGCTCGCGCCCGGCCCGAAACTCCGATTCGTCAAGTCCGGAATACAGCTCCCGCTTGATCGACCACAGCTCCTGGTCGCCCGGCAGCGACGCCAGCCCCCTCTCCACCGCCGCGATCGCCGCCAGCCTCGCCCCCGGCGGCGACAGCGCGCCCTCCAGAAGCCTGGCGCGCGCGCCCTTGTGCCAGGCCATCGCCAGCCTCCACGCCAAAAGCGTCGCGTCGAGGCGGGCCTCCGTCGCGTCCTCGCCGGGCACCGACAAGAGCGGCTCCACCCGCGCGAACGCCTCCTCGTCGCGGCGTTCGTGGAGCAGGCCGACGGCGGTCCAGAACGAGACGAGCGGCTCCAGCGACGGGTCGAGGCGGCCGGCGAGCATGAGCAACCGCCCGGCGTCGGCCAGGTTGGCCGGACCGGCGCCGAGAAGTTCGGCGGCGCGGTCGAGGCAATCGCCCGGATGGATCAGCCGGCGCGCCAGCGGATCCGACGCCACCCCCTCGGGCTCGAGTTCCAAGTGGGTCCGCCAATAGCCCTCGCGGGCCATCCGGTCCGAAGGGTTGAGCCTGAGCGCCTGGCGGAAGCAGGCGAGCGCGCCCGGAAGGTCGCCCTGCCGCGCCAGGGCCCGCCCCTTGAACGCCATCTTGAAGGAGGCCCATCCCGGCAAAACCGTGCGGGCGATGACGGCGAACACCACCACCGGCAGGACAAGCACCACGAGAACCAGCGCGGGCGGGCCCTGCCTCGACGGCAACCAGAGCCCCAGCCCCAATAGCGAGCACCACAGGGCCGCGTCGGCCTGCGTCTGCGGCGACTCCGAGGCGATGTCGAGCACCGGAAGCAGGGCCAGCACGAGGAGGATCTGCCATGAGACGAGTTCGAGGCTGGGCGGCAGGAGCGCGCCCGCCTCCTCATGCCTCCAGGGGGCCATGCCGGCGGCCAGGGCCGCGCCAACCACCGACAGGGCCACGGCCACCGAAAGCCCCAGGCGGGCCTCCGGCCGCCGGCGCCGTGACGCCAGGTGGCAAAACGCGCCCGCGGCCAGTCCGCCCACGGCCAGGATGCCCAGCAGGTCGCGGCCGGCGGCGTCGCCCGGCGGCGCCAACGCGATCGCCGCGGCCACCATGCCGCCCACCAGCCCGCCCCGCACCAGCGCCCCATGCTTGAGAAGCAGGAACATCAGGTGGGCCAGCGGCCGGTTGCGGCCCGGGGCGGTGCGCAGCGCGGCGCAACCCAGGCCCAGCGCCAGCCCGGCGACGGCGATGCCGTCGATGGCGGCCAGCGTGCCCCAACGGCCCGCCGCGTCGGACGAGGCCCAGATGCCGGCGTGCACGGCCAGCGCCACGAACAATCCCTTGAGCAACTGGTCGGCGGCTGGCATGGCGGCTGGCTGGCTCCGGCGGGCTTGGTCAACATCCCGATCATACCCGAAAGCGGCGCCGCGGGCAGGTCCGGCGCGGCGGGCCCGGCGACCGCGGCCCTCGGGAAATTTCCATGAAGATCCGCCACTTTTCCCGCCGGCGGGTTAGCATGGCTTCCTGCCGGCCATTCCCTCCCGGAGCGTCCCGCCGCCATGATCCAACTGCCGTTCCTCACGGACCCGGTCACCTGGGACAACGCGTTGTTCCTGCTGGCGGCCCTGGCCATCGCGCTGGCCTTCGAGTTCGTCAACGGCTTCCACGACACCGCCAACGCCGTGGCCACCGTCATCTACACCCGCGCCCTCAAGCCCGGCGTCGCCGTCGCCTGGTCGGGCCTGTGCAACTTCGCGGGGGTGTGGCTGGGCGGCATCGCCGTCGCCTACGCCATCGTCAACCTGCTGCCGGTGGAACTGCTGCTCGAGGAGCACCTCGCCGGCGGCAAGGGCAAGGCGATGGTGCTGGCCCTGCTGCTGTCGGCCATCATCTGGAACCTCGCGACCTGGTCCATCGGAATCCCCGCCTCAAGCTCCCACGCCCTCATCGGGTCGATCATGGGCGTCGGCCTGGCCCATTCGATGCTGTCCCATGGCGGCTCGGTTTCCGGGGTGAACTGGGAAAAGGCCGGCGAGGTGGGCCTGTCGCTGCTGGTTTCGCCGGCCGTGGGGTTCTGCCTGGCCGCGGGCCTCATGGTGCTGGCGCTCCGCTGGCTGCCGGGCCGCCGCCTCCATTCCCCCCCTTCCGACGACGCGCCCCCGCCGCCGTTGACCCGCCTCACCCTCATCGGCACCTGCACCGGCGTCAGCCTCGCCCACGGCAGCAACGACGGGCAGAAGGGCGTGGGCCTCATCATGCTCATCCTCATCGGCACGGCGACCTCCGAGTTCGCCGTCAACCTCGACGCCGCCCCGGCCGACATCGCCCTGGTTCGCCAGGGCGCCGAAAAGGCCCGCCGCATCGTCACCCGCAACCACTCCGACGATCCCGAACCCGCGTTCGAGGCCCAAAGGGCCCGCGTGGTCGGGGCGATCGACACGGTTCTGGCCCTGGTGCCGGCCACGGAGGGCGAATCGGCGGCCCGGGGCTTCAGGGATGTTCCCGGCGACAGGAGGCGCGAACTCCGCGACGCCATCATCACCCTCGAGGGCGCCATCGCCCGCCTCCTCTCGTCGGAGGACCTGCTGCTGACGGCGCGCGACCTGGCGCTGCTCAAGAAAGCGCGCAAGCAGATCCGCAACATCCTCGAATACAGCCCGCCGTGGGTGATCATGGCCGTCGCCATGGCCCTGGGCGTCGGCACCACCGTCGGCTGGAAGCGCATCGTCGTCACCGTCGGCGAGAAGATCGGCAAGGCCCACCTCACCTACGCCCAGGGCGCCGTCGCCGAACTCGTCGCCGCCGCCACCATCGGCATGGCCGTCTTCGGCGGGGCGCCCGTCAGCACCACCCATGTGCTTTCCAGCGGCGTGGCCGGCACCATGGCCACCACCGGCGCCGGCGTTCAGATGGCGACGGTCCGCTCCCTGCTGCTGGCCTGGGTGCTCACGCTGCCCGTCTGCATGGCCTGCGCCGGCGGACTGTTCGCCCTTTTTTCCATCGTGCTCCGCTGAGGTTGATCGTGGCCAAGGTCGTTGTTCCGCCGGTTCCCCGCTTGGCCGTGTTCCTTTCCGGAGGCGGCACCACGCTTCAGAACCTGCTCGACCGCCAGGCCGCCGGCGCCCTCGCCGGTGTGGTTGCCTGCGTCGCCTCCGACCGCGATGGCGTCGCCGGCCTCGACCGCGCCGCCAAGGCGGGCGTTCCGGCCACGGTGGCGCGCCGCAAGGATCACCCCGGCCGCGAATCGTTCAGCGCCGCCCTGGCGGGCTTCGCCGAGTCCCATGGCGCCGACCTCATCTGCCTGGCCGGTTTCCTGCAACTGCTGGCCGTGCCCCCGCGATGGGAAAACCGGGTGATCAACATCCACCCGTCGCTGCTGCCTTCCTTCGGAGGCAAGGGCTGCCACGGCGCCCATGTTCACCAGGCCGTGCTCGACGCCGGCTGCAAGGTCTCCGGATGCACCGTCCACCTGGCCACCAACGAGTACGACCGCGGCCCCATCCTCGTGCAGAAGGCCGTGCCCGTCCATCCGGACGACACGGCCTCCACGCTTGCCGCGCGCGTCTTCTCCGCGGAATGCGAAGCTTATCCCGAGGCGATCGCCCTGCTCGCCTCCGGCCGGGTGTCGGTTGAGGCCAACCGCGCCATTATTAACCCAAAATAAGATCCGTCACGCCAGCCGGCGCCTTTCGACAACCGCTTTGTCGAGCACATCGGTCAAGGCGCCGGCGGTTGCCGACCAGAACCAGTCGGTTCCCAAGCCGCCCGTCAGCGTGTCCTTCGAGGCCTTGTCGGCCGTGAACAGGAGGTCGGCCGTGATGGATGCGTAGTCGGCATCCACGGGGGTCGCCTTGGCGGCCCAGCCATCGAGCACCGACCTCAAGGTCTTGCCCGCCGCGCGCACCGACACCGTTCCATCGATGACGATGTCGTTGCCCGCGCCGCCGTTGATGCCGTCGGCACCCAGGCCGCCGGCGATCAGGTCGGCTCCGTTTCCGCCCAAAAGCGTGTCCGCCATGGCTCCGCCCAGGATCACATCGTTGCCGTCACCGGCGTCAACCCGGCTGACCAGGCGGCACGCCGACAGGTCGGCGATGTCGTCACCGCCCAGGCCGAACACGATGAAGCGGCCGGTGACGCCCGTCATCGCCGTGGGAACGCCGTTGAGCGTCACCGTGTAGTTCGTCGAGGAATTTCCCGCCGGAACGGCTGAAATGGAATCGGTGGATTCCGTTCCCTGGATCACCACCGAGACCTTCCCGGGCAAGCCGGGATCGCTGATCCGGGTCACCCGTCCGGTGGCCACCACCATCGGCACCGTCGCCTGCGCGGCAAACCCGCCTCGCTGCACCAGAACCGTGATTCCCATCGCCGCGAGCGTGTCGATGGCGGTGATGTGGCTCAGCGAACCGAGCGCGGCGTTCGTCTGTGCCAGGGTTCCCGTGAAACGGATCGTCGCGTCCGAAACACCGTCCCCAGCCAGGAACACAAGGCCGGTTCGGGCACCGATGGTCAACAGTCCCGCGCCGGCGGACAGCGTCGTCGTCAGCCTCGCGGCGCCGGCCATGGGATCCGACACCGAAAGCCCGCCGATCGGCACAGCGAGGTTGGCGATGACGGGCACCGCCGGCACCGGACGAATCGAAGGGCCTTCGTCGACATCGGTGACGGTGATGGACAACGCCTTCTCGAACGAGAGGCCTCCCCGGTCGGTGACCCGCACGCGCACGGCATGGGCCGGCCTCGACTCGAAATCGAACGCCGCGGCCGTCAGCAGGCTGGTTCCGGAAATGGCGAACAGGGCGTTGCCCGTGTCGCCAACCCCGGAAACAAGGGCGAACGAGAAGGAATCGCCGAAATCCGGGTCGATGGCCGAAAGGGTTCCGACCAGGGTTCCGGCGGGCCGGTTCTCTGGCACGGCCGGCGGCGATACCGCGATGTCGACGGGTGCGGCGTTGGGTGAGTAAAACCATGGTTCGCGGCCGCGGGTACCGTCATCGGCCGAAAAGAGCACGCGGTTGCCGGCGGCGGCGAGCCATGCGGGATCGCCTCCCCGTGGGCCGGGTATCACCTCGCCGGCCAGCACCGTGCCCGCCGCCGTGCCGTCGCTAGTCCACAACTCGCGGCCATTGGCGCCGTCGTCCGCCATCAGGGCCAGGTAACCGCCGGCCCACGCCATGAGGGCGGACCCCTGCGGCACCGAACCCGCCGCACCCGGCCTGATGTCCTTCACCAAGGTCGCGGCCGCGCCGTCGATTTTCCACAACTCGCGGCCGCTGGCGCCGTCGTCCGCCGTGAACCACAGCACGCCGCCTCCCCAGAGCAGGCCTTCGGGGGATGATCCCGCCGCGCCCGGGAAAAGGTCCCGCACGAGCGCCGTGCCGGCCGTCGTGCCGTCGCTTCTCCACAACTCTCGGCCGCTGGCGCCGTCGTCCGCCGTGAACCAGAGCGCCCCGCCTCCCCAGAC
>JAGWVO010000143.1 GCA_018970845.1 Planctomycetota bacterium | reverse complement strand
CAACCGTTACCGCGACCGGGTGTGCAGCTACAACGACGACATCCAGGGGACGGCGGCCGTGGCGCTGGCCGGCATTTACGGCGCCCTTCGTGTCAAGGGCGGCAGGCTCCAGGATGAACGGGTCCTGTTTCTCGGGGCCGGCGCCGCCGCCACGGGCATCGCGGAACTCATCAGCGAGGCGATGGAGTCGGAGGGCTTGGACCTTGGGCAGGCCCGCGGCAGGAACTGGGTCTTTGACATCAACGGGCTTGTCACTTCCGCGAGGCCTGATGTCACCGACTTCCAAAGGCCCTTCGCGCACGATCATCCGCCCGTGTCCGACTTCGTCGCCGCCATCCGCGCCATTCGGCCGACCTGCATCATCGGCGTGAGCACGGTTCCCAAGCTGTTCACAAGGGCGGTGATCGAGGCGATGGCCGAGGTGAACGAACGCCCGGTGATATTCCCATACTCAAACCCCACATCCCGTTCGGAGTGCACCGCGGAGGAGGCGTACACATGGTCGGGAGGAAGGGCCATTTTCGCCAGCGGCAGCCCTTTCGCTCCAGTGACAGTGGCCGGCAGGACATTCATTCCCGGGCAGGGCAACAATGTGTACATCTTCCCCGCGATCGGTCTGGCCGTGCTGGCCACCGAGGCGTCGCGCGTTCCGCAGAAGGCGTTCATCAGCGCCGCGCGCGCCGTCGCGGAGCAGGTGACGGACTCCCAGCTCGCCTCGGGCCTCATTTATCCGCACCAAAGCCGAATCCTCGAGGCGTCGCTGCACACGGCCGTTCGCGTGGCGGAAACCTTGTTCGACGAGGGAGTGGCTGGCGTGCCAAGGCCCGCCGACATCGGGGCGTTCGTGCGGGGATTCGCGTACAAGCCTGTTTACCCGGCCGGTGCCTGAGGGTGGAAACCGGTACGAAAAATGTCGGCATGTTTCGGCGCGACTCATTATTCCCCCCCAGACATAGAAAGATCGGGTAGAATCAGGTGTCTTGAAGCCCGCCTTTTCACGACAGGATCGTTCCATGACGGCGTTCGGTTTTCCGCGCACCCGGCGCAATTTCCTGGCCATGGGCGCCCTTGGGCTTTCATCGTGGCCCCTGGCCGCGCCAGCCCTCGCCGCGGGCAAGAAACCCGCCGCCAAGAGCGTTCTGGTGCTGTTTGAACAGGGGGGAGTCTCCCACCTCGACACCTTCGACCCCAAGCCGGACGCGCCGGCCGAGCACCGCTCGCCTTTCAAGCCCATACCGACTCGGGTGCCGGGAATCCGGTTCACCGAACTTCTCGGGAAAACCGCCGGGCATGTCGGCAAGCTCACCATCGTGCGGTGCATGACCCAGCCCAAGCAGGGGATCGGCAACAGCCATCCGAAGGGATCGCAGTACATTTTTTCCGGTGAGGCGCCCGGCGGACCCGAGGAGATGCCGGACATCGGGTCGGTGGTGTCGCACCGCATCGGCACCCATGCCCGCCACCTGCCCCCTTATGTGATGGTGCCCGGCACCAGCGAGCAGGAATACAACACGAAAATCGGTTTCCTTCCGACCCAGCACAGGGTTTTCAAGACGGGAGGCCGGCCGCACGAACCCGGATGGATCGTGCCGAACCTCTCGTTGGCCGGAGTCGCTCCCCAACGGTTCAAGGACCGCGCCGACCTGCTGAGCAGCCTCGATGTTGGGATACCCGGCGCCGAGGACGCCAGGGATGCCAAAACCCTTGCCAGCACCCGCGACCAGGCCGAGGACATGCTCACCAACCTCGCCACCCGCCGCGCGTTCGACCTTCCTTCCGAGCCGGCCAAATTGCGGGAGCGGTACGGGCTGGGCCACCGGGGCCAGTGCTACCTGCTGGGCCGCAAGCTGATCGAGTCGGGAGTGCGCTTCGTGACGATCGACTGCCGCGAGCCGGCCAGCCCGATGTTCCCCGGTGGCGGGAACATGAACTGGGATCATCACGATCATATCTACTCGGAAAAAGACACGAATATCAAGGGCGGGGGACCCGGATCGGGAAGGTGGGGGATCCAGACCTGGCCGATGATGGGGAGCACCGACCAGGCCTTCGCCGCCCTTCTGGACGACATGGATGGCCGCGGTTTGCTGGCCGAGACGCTGGTCTGTTTCGTGACCGAATTCGGCAGGACCCCGCGCATCAACGACCGCAAGGGCCGCGACCACTGGACCCATGCCTTCAGCTTCGCCTTCGCCGGCGCCGGGGTGCCCGGCGGGCAATTGGTGGGCGAGACCGACCGCGAGGGGGGCTATATCGTCAGTTCACGCGCCTACACCATCGAGGACTACGCCGCTTCGATCTACGAGAAGCTTGGCATCGACCGGGGCGAACCGATGCGCACGCCGGGGGGCAGGCCCATCTATCCGGCCAAGGATGGCCATCCGATTCCGGAGCTTTTCTAACCCATGGCGATGCTTGTCCTGTTGGCCTTCGCCTTCGCGCCTCCCGCCGCGGAGTCTCCGGTTCGCATCGAGGTCCGGCCGCCGGAGGTGAAACTGGCCTCCCGCCGTGCCGTCGCGCAGTTGGTCGTCATGGGGCACCTGGCGGATGGCCGGATCGCCGACCTCACCGCGGAAGCCGCGTTCGCGCCCGGATCCGACCTGGTGGAGGTGATTGATGGAGTCGCCAGGGCCAGGCGCGACGGCCGCACGGAATTGACGGTCAGCGTGAAGGGGCTTTCCGCCAGGGTGCCCGTCCATGTCGAGGGGGCGGGGAAGCCCGATCCGGTCCGATTCAGGACGGAGGTGCTGGCGGCGCTCACCAAGCAGGGATGCAACGGCGGTTCGTGCCATGGGTCGCCGCAGGGCAAGGGGGGCTTCAGCCTTTCCCTGTTCGGCTACGACGCGGCGCTGGATGAGGAGAGCCTGGTCCGCGGCGGCCTTGGCCGTCGCGTCGACCTGGTGCGGCCGGGCGAAAGCCTGCTCCTGAAGAAACCGCTGATGCGGCTTGGCCATGTGGGCGGCAAAAGGCTCGCTCCCGCCGATGCGGCCCATGAGGTGCTCCTGGGGTGGATCGCCGAGGGGGCCAAGACCAACGACGCCTCGGCTCCGGAGTGTTCGGGAATCAGCGTGTTTCCCGGGCCATCCCGCGTGCTGGCGGCGCCGAGGCCGACCCAGCAACTGGCCGTCACCGCGGTGTTCGCCGACGGTTCCGCGCGCGATGTCACGGCACTCGCGACTTATGAGACCTCCCACAAGGATGTCGTGTCCGCCGACGCCCGGGGACGGGTGACGGGACACCGTCGCGGCCAGGGCGCCATTTCGGTCCGTTATCTCAACCACCTGAAGTCGGTCCACTTCACGGTTGTGGAGGAAACCCCCGGCTTCCAGTGGCCCGATCCACCCTCGGCGAACATGGTCGACGACCTTGTGCACGGCAAGTTGAGGCAGCTTCAGGTCACGCCCTCGGATACCTGCGACGACGGCACCTTCCTGCGCCGGGTCCACCTCGACCTCACCGGCCTGCTGCCGACGGCCGACGGCGCCCGGGCGTTCCTCGCCGACAACAAGCCGGGCAAGAGGGCCCGGGTGGTCGATTCGCTTTTGGCATCCGAGGAGTTCGCCCGGTATTGGGGCCTGAGGTCGGCCGACCTGATGCGCGTGAATGCCAAGGGCCTGCCGGGAGGGCGCGCCGAGCGCTTCGCCTCCTTCCTAGTCGACGCCTACCGGAAAAACATGCCGTTCGACAAGCTCGCCACCTCCATCCTCACAGCCTCGGGCCACGGATCGGAAGTGCCCGCGGCGAACTACTTCCTGGCGATACCCGGATCCGCCGACCTCACGGAGACCACGGCCCAGTTGTTCATGGGTTCGCGCATCAACTGCGCCAAGTGCCACAACCATCCGTTCGAGAACTGGACCCAGGACGACTATTTCCGCATCTCCGCCGTCTTCGCGCGGGTGCGCGGCGAATCGGGTGAAGTGATCGAGGCTGCCTCCGGAGAGGCGAGGCATCCGGCCACCGGCAAGGTGATGGTTCCCTACCCGGGCACGGCCGGTCCCCAGGCCGGCGGGGATGACCGGCGCGCGGCATTCGCCCGATGGCTCACAACACCGGGCAACCCGTTCTTCGCGAGGGTCGAGGTGAACAGGGTCTGGGCCGCGCTGTTCGGCAGGGGAATCGTCGACCCGGTCGATGACTTCAGGTCGTCCAACCCTCCCTCCAACCCCGAACTGCTTGACGGCCTCGCCGCCGCCTTTGAAAAATCGGGTTATGACCGCAAATGGTTGATCCGCCTTGTCTGCGACAGCCATGCCTACCAGCGCGCATCGGCATCCAATGCCCGCAATGCCGATGATGATTCCTTGTTTTCCAGGGCCCGCGCCCGGCGTCTCTCGGCCGAGCAGTTGCAGGACGCGATCGGCATGGTCGGCGGGGCGCTGGCGCCTGTCTCGGGTCTCGCCCCTGAGGCGGAAAAACTGGAGGCGGAGTTGGCGAAGGCCGTTGAGGCCATCAAGGCCGGCATGCCCCGTTGGGAGGCCGAGGCGCGGAAGAAGGTGGCCGCGTTGCCTTGGTGGGCCGGCGCCTGGCGAGTTTGCGGGCCGTTCAGCGCCGGCAAGGAAAAAGCGCATTCCAAGGTGTTCGATCCGGAAAAGGGGGTCGACCTCGCCGCGGTCTACAAGCCGGGTTCCATCCGCTGGGAAAACCGCGCCGATTGGGCCGATGGCCAGGCGCTCGACCTTCGCAACCCCGCCGGATCCCATTACCTGACACGCGTGGTCTTCAGCCAGTCCCCTTCCACCGCCGAGGCCATGATCGACGCCAAGAAGTGCGACCTGAAGGTTTGGTTGGATGGCGCCCTGGTTCACGACAGCGCCACAGGCCCCAAGGCGGGCAACTCGAAGCCGGTGAAGGTTGCCCTTCCCATGTCGGCCGGGGCGCACCGGATCCTCCTCAAGGTGAGCAAGCCGGCGGGGCCGGCCCAGTTGAAGGTTTCCCTCACGCCCGCGGGCGGAAAGCCGCCCGGAGGCGTCGGCTTTTCCCCTGAAATAGTCGAGTTGCTTTCCGGGGTGGCGCAACCCGGACAGTCCGACGACCTTGTGAGGGCCCGCGTCGATTCCGAACCCAAGGTTCGAAGTTTGCGCGACCGCTTGCGGAAGCTCACCGAGCGCGCCGATTACGCCACGCAGAGGGCCCTGCCGGAGCAATCCGAATTCCTCAAGGCCTTCGGCCAGCCTCCCCGGCAAAGCCCGTGCGCGTGCGAAAGGGTTGACGAGCCAACCGTGGACCAGGCGTTGCAACTCCTCAACGGGCCCGCCGTGGCCCGTAGGATTGGCGGCGCCGCCGCCCGTTATGGCGCGCTTTCCGACGCGGCGTTGGCGGATGAGGTCTACCTTGCGGCGTTCTGCCGGTATCCCAAGCCGGAGGAGAAGCGGAAGGTTCTCGACTACCTGTCCCGGCAGCCGGATAGGTCCGAGGCGATCCGGGACTTGGCATGGGCGTTGGTCAACACGCGGGAATTCCTGCTGCAACATTGATCCGGAGCCGGGCGCATGGGCGGCTTGTTGATAGTCTCGATGTTCATGATCTCCGATCCGGGGTTCCGCTCCGATGTCGCGCCGGTGCTGGCGAGGCGATGCGTCGGTTGCCACGGCGGACAGAAGCCCAGGGGCGGATATTCGCTTGAAACATGGGCGAGCCTCAACGAGGCCGGCAAATCGGGAATGGCTCCGGTGGTGCCCGGCAAGCCCGGTGAATCGCCGCTGTTCACGAGGCTCACCGAAAGCGATTCGAAGCGCCGGATGCCTCCCGATGACGAACCGCTTTCACCGTCCGAAATCGCCGCCATGGGGAAGTGGATCGCCGGGGGCGCGCGGTTTGACGGCCCCGACAAGGCCGCCGCCATCCAGACCTACCTGCCCCCGAGGAACCACCCGCCCGCCCCCGCGCGTTACCCCGGCCCGGTGCCGGTGTTCGCGGTGGCGTTCGCTCCGGGAGGCAAGGTGGTCGCCGCGGGCGGGGTGAACGAAGTCACCTTGTGGGATCCCGAAAATGGCCGCTTGCTCGGCAGGCTTCCCGGGCTTCCCGCCCGCATCCAGGCGCTCGCCTATTCGCCCGACGGAAGCGCCTTGCTGGTGGGAGGGGGGTCGCCCGGTGAATACGGCGAGGTTGTCCTGGTGAATCCGGACAAGCCGGAGTCGCGCAAGCCTTTGGGTGTTTTTCCGGACATCGTTCTCGCCGCGGCGTTCTCTTCCGACGGCAAGGCCGTGGTCGCGGGCGGCGCCGACCGCGCGGCGAGGGCGTTTGCCACCGCCAGCGGCAAGGAACTCTGGCGAGCGTCGTTCCACGCCGATTGGGTCACCGCCGCGGCCTTCAGCCCCGATGGCAGGTTCGTCGCCACCGCCAGCAGGGACCGCACGGTGAAGGTGCTCGACGCGTCCACCGGAAAGTTGTTCACCACCTTCAACGGGCATCGCAGGCAATACGGGCCGCACACCGGCCAATTTGAGGTTTACGGCGTCGCCTTCGACACCGGAGGCATCGCCTATTCCGCTGGAGGCGGAACCGCGGTTCGCGTCTGGGAACCGTTGAAGGCGCAGGAGGAAAATGGCAGCGCCATCGACATGGAGGCGAGGTTTGCCAAGGCCGGACACACCCGTTATCTGGAATACGCTTCGGGCCGCCCGGTCTTCGGACTGGCGTGGGCCGGCGGCCGGGTGTTCACGGCCACCGGCGATGGCAAGGTGAGGCGGCACGAACCCAATTCCGGGAAGCAGGAACTGGAATATGCCGGCGCGACCGAATGGCTTTACTGCGTTTCCGCCTCTCCGGCCACAAGGCGAGTCGCGGCGGCAGGTTTCGACGGCGTATTGCGAATCTGGAACTGGGAATCCGGCGATTTGGTAGCCAGTTTTCCGGCGGCCCCGGGTTTTTCCCGATGAATTCGACGCGCATCTTTTTGGATCGAGAATCAGGGTTCTCACGCCGACTTATGATCAAATCGTGATTTGCAAATAGCTTCTTCCATTCGGAACCATTGGATCGGCCCAAGCGTCAACAATAATGCTGAAATTTGATTGAATTGCCTTTTTTCATCACCACAATTGCTGGAATGGCGATGAAAACAATGTGAAAATGGCTGATTCCTTGGAGAACGACCCCATGGACAGGCGCACCCTCCTCAACACGATTTCCGCCGGGGCCGTGGCCCCCCACCTCCTTCCTTTGGTGGCCCGCGCCGAGGCTGAGGCGAACGGCCGGAAGCCCATGCGATTTGTGTTCCTCGTTGAGGGGAACGGCCTTTGGCCCGAGCATGTGATGCCGAAGGGTTTCAAGCGCCCGGAGATCAAGAACCCGCGGGGAGGCGACCATCACTTCGAGAAGATGAACGGTGCCGAGACCCTCATCGACATGCCGCTGGGCGGCCCCGAGGGACAGCTTCCCGAGGCATTGGCCCCGCTGGACAAGCACATCAACCGGGTCACGCTCCTGACCGGGCTGTCAGGCCGCGTGGCGGGTGGCGGGCATGGTTGCGGTTATGGCGCGCTGGGCGCCTTCCCAGCCGTCGCCGGTCCCAAGGACATCACGATTGACGCGGCTCTGGCCAGGACCAGCCCCGCCATCAGGCAGATGGTGGGTCTTGGCTTTCTCCATGCCCCGGCGAACGCCCCGCCGATGTTCGACGGCTTTTCCGCCTATGGCCCCAACCAGAAGGTCTCCTTCATCCAGGATCCCGTGCTGGCCCACAAGGTTTTGTTCGGCAAGGTCGTGGGTGGAGATCCCAAGGGGGAGGTGGGCGCGCAGTCGATGGTGCTCGACGCGATCGCCGAGGATATCCGCCAGCTTCGCCCTCACATGCCGGGCGAGGAGGGGCGCAAGCTCGAGCGAGCCGCCGACGCGTTTTCCTCGATCCGCCAGCGGCAGGAGAGGCTGGGCGAGATCGACCCGGCCCGCATTCCCAAGCTGAAGTCCGACTTCCACGGATCGATGGATGAAACCACCCGGATGAAGGCCCACCTGGAGCTTGCAGCCACGGCGCTCATCACCGGCCTGACCAACACGGTCACGCTCTGCTCCGGTGTCGGATATCCCACATGGAAGGGTTTGGGCCTGACGATCGATACCCATGAGATCGGCCATGGCGCCTCCGATCCCGCCCGGGTGGCGATGCGCGTCAAGATCCGGCAATTCAACGCCAGCCTCATCGCCAAGCTGGTCGAGACCCTTGAGGCGGTTCCCGAAGGCCAGGGAACCATGATGGACAACACGCTCATCGTGTACCTGAGCGACTCGGCGGAAACCCACCACTGCGTGTGCATGGAATGGCCGATGGTGCTGGTTGGAAACCTGGGCGGCAGGCTGAAGACCGGTGGCCGATTCCTGAACCTTCCCAAATACGGCGCCAAGGGCCACGCCACGGTGGCTCAGTTCTACACCTCGCTGCTCCATGCCGCCGGCGCGCCCGTCAACCACTTCGGCATGAAGGACCGCTTCCTGGTCGAAGCCGGCCTCGACCAGCGGGAACCGTGGGGCCGCGTCATCGGCTGATGAGCGAGGAAAAGATGGCGCCAGTCATGCACCAAGCCTTTGGGCCCCCGGGCGTTTGTCTTTCCAAGGCGATGAATCCGGGAATCCTCCTGGCGATTGTCGCCCTGCTGGTGTGCCGGGCTCCTATGGTTT
>JAGWVO010000142.1 GCA_018970845.1 Planctomycetota bacterium | reverse complement strand
AAGGGTCCCGAAAAGTGGGGACCCTTGGCAAGCATTCAGGGCTGGGCAAGAAAAATCAGGAAACCGTGGGGGCGGAAGTTTCCTCGCGGGCCACCTTGGCTTCGGTTGGATCGATGAAGGCAATGACCGCCTTCGCTCCGCCATCCCCGATTCTGTAGTCGGACATCTTGACGACGCGGGTGTATCCACCGGGGCGCTTCGCCGCCTCGTAGGCCGCCGCGCGTTCCATCAACCTGCGCAGGACATTGCTCTTGAGCCATTCCTGCTGGATCGACTCATTGGCCTTGTCGGTGGTCAGGACCGTCTTGGCGGTGGGCCCCAGCCGGGAAATGATGAGCCTGCGGGCGGTCACGGGGTCGCGACCCTCCTTCGGCCTCGCCAGGGTGACGAGCCTTTCGACGAACGGACGAAGTTCCTTGGCCTTGGCGACCGTCGTCACGATTTGGCCGTGCTCGATCAGGGCGCACGCCATATTGCGGAATAACGATCGGCGATGGGCGGCATTGCGATTGAGCTTGCGGCCCGATTTCAGATGGCGCATGTCACGATACCCCTTCGTTCTGTCGGTTAGCGGCGGAGGGCGCCGGGAATCCTTTGTCCCAATTCAAGGCCGCGCTCGCTCAGCTTTTGCTTGACCTCCTTCAGCGTCGTCTCGCCGAAGTTGCGGACCTCGAGGAGTTCAGCCTCGCTGCGGGTCACCAAGTCGCGAACGGTGGTGATGCCCTCGGTCTCAAGGCAGTTGGTCGCGCGGACGGACAACTCGAGCTCGGCGAGGCTCATCGCCAGCTTGCGCTCAAGTTCCTGATCGTGGGAACCGCCGGCCGAGTCGGGACGATCGTCGATCGAGACCTCGGGACCGGGCTCGCTGTACTGGACGAACGGATTGAGGTGCTTGCGGAGAATCTTGGCCGCCTCGACCAGCGCAAGCTGTGGCGAGGTGGTGCCGTTGGTCCAGATTTCAAGAACAAGGCGGTCATAGTTCGTCTTCTGGCCCACGCGGGTGTCGACGATCTCGTACTTGACCTTGACCACGGGGGAAAAGCTGCTGTCCACGGGAATGACGCCGATTTCCCGGTCCTTCTGGACATTCTCCTCGGCGGGGCGGTAGCCCCGGCCGTTCTCCACGGTCATCTCGCAATGGAAGGTGATGTCGCCCGTGAGCGTGGCGATCACATGGTCGGGATTGATGATCTCAACCGAGGGATCGGTGATGATGTCGCGGGCGAAGATGGTTCCCTTCTCCGACCGCTCGATCCGGATCACCTTGGGCTCGTCGGAAGTGTTGCGCACCACGAGGCTCTTGATGTTGAGGACAATGTCCGTGACATCCTCGACGACACCGGGAAGGGTGGTGATCTCATGGGCGACGCCGCGGATCTTGATTTGCGTGATCGCGCTGCCCTCGAGCGTGGAAAGGAGAACGCGACGGAGGCTGTTGCCGATCGTCACGCCCAAGCCGCGCTCGAACGGCTCGATGGAGAACTTGCCGTAGGTGTCGGTCATCGCGGGGCGGTCGGTCGCCACGCGGCTGGGAAGCTCAAGTCCACGCCAACGGATTCGCATTGTCTCGATCTCCTCGGTCTCCGGCCAGCGGGCCGTCAGGTTCCCTTGATGGAGTTGGCCGGGCTCCAAGCCAGGCGCAACGCCTTGGTGATGGTCAACGGGAGCAGAATTCGATGATGAGCTGCTCGCGAAGCGGCCCCTGGTCCTCAAGACGGGGATCCACATCGGTGCGGCTGGGCATCCTCGTGACCCGGCACTGGGGCGGTTCGCTTTCGGAGCCTTGCGCCTCCAGATAAGCCGGAAGTTCCTTGCGGCCGACCCCTTCCGAGAGCTTGCGCACGATGGCGAGGGAACGCTCCCTGGCCTTCACGGAGACCAAGTCGCCGGGCTTGACCAGAAGGCTCGGAATATCGACATGCTTGCCGTTGATCGTGAAATGGCCGTGGGCGACCAACTGACGGGCGGCGGCGCGGCTGCCGGCCCAACCCATCCGGTAAACCACATTGTCGAGCCGCCTCTCCATCAACGAGAGGAGTTGCTCGCCGGTGTTGCCGGTCGCACGGGTCGCCTGGTCGAAGGTGCGGTGGAACTGGCGATCGAGAATGCCGTAAAACCGCTTGAGCTTCTGCTTCTCGCGGAGGCGGGTTCCATATTCGGAGGGCTTTGAGCGCCGATCGGCGTGCATGCCGGGCGGCTTGTTGCGCCGACTGACGGAACACTTGTCGGACTCGCAGCGAGTGCCCTTGAGGTACAGCTTGCGGCCTTCACGCCGGCACATCTTGCAAACCGGATTGGTGGTTCTTGCCATAGTATCCCGCCGATGCTCCCCGTTCAGGTTCCCTTGCAGCCCGGTTGAAGATCGGGACTGCCGTGTCTGTTAAACTCGACGCTTCTTGGGAGGACGACAGCCGTTGTGAGGCAGTGGCGTCACATCCTCGATCGATTTGATAATCATTCCGGACGCCTGAAGGGCCGTGATGGCCGACTCGCGCCCGGCGCCAGGCCCTTGCACGCGAACATCAAGGTCGCGAACACCGAACTTCGCGGCCCTTTCGGCGGCCACCTCTGCGGCGCGCTGCGCGGCGAAAGGCGTGCTTTTCCGGCTTCCCTTGAAGCCGACCTGTCCGCCCGAGGCGAAGCAAAGCGTGTCGCCCTGACGATCGGTGATCGTCACGATCGTGTTGTTGAAGGTGGCGCGAATATGGGCGACGCCCTGATTCACATTGCGCCTGACCTTGCGCTTCTTCGTCTTCGCCACGCTTGCCTCTCCGGAAATCCTTCAAAATGCCCAAGTGAACCCGGCCATGAACCGGGGAACACCTCTTTGGATTTTACTTGTCCTTGACGCCCTTCTTGCCGGCCACCGTCTTGCGGGGGCCCTTGCGGGTGCGGGCGTTCGTCTTGGTGCGCTGGCCACGGCAGGGAAGGCTGCGCCGATGACGCATGCCACGATAACTGCCGATATCCTTGAGCCGCGCGATATTCTGCTGAATCTGGCGGCGAAGGGGGCCTTCGACGGTGTATTCCCGGTCGAGAATGGTCGCGATTCGGCTGATGTCGTCATCAGACAGTTCACGGGCACGGCGCAAGGGATCGACGCGGGCCTCTTCACAAATCCTCAAGGCCAATGCGGGGCCAATGCCGTAAATGTAACGCAGCGAAATGTGCGTCGGCTTGTCGTTGGGAAGGTCCACACCCAAAATACGAGGCATTTTCTACTCCCAAGGGGCCGAGGCCCCCGTTTCCCGGAAATCAGCCTTGGCGCTGCTTGTGTCGCGGATCCTCGCAAATCACGAGGACCTTGCCCTCGCGCTTGATGATCTTGCACTTTTCGCAAATCCGCTTCACGCTTGATCGCACCTTCATGTCACGCCCTCCGCGCGAAACCTCGATGTTAGATCAATTCCCCGGCACTGACAAGGGTTTCACGCTATTTCACGACATCATCATCCCGATCCGAGGTGATCACCCAGACACCGTCCGCCGTCAGCGCCAAGGTATGCTCCACATGAGCGCTGGGAAGCCCGTCCCGAGTAACGACAGTCCAGTGGTCGCGCAGCACCTTGGTTTGCGAAACTCCCATGTTCACCATGGGTTCCACCGCCAAAACAAGACCCGGAACCAGCCTGAAATCGGTGCCAAGCGTTTCCCGGTCGAAGTAATTGGGAACCTGGGGCGGCTCATGCATGGTTTCGCCGATCCCGTGGCCGACATACTGGGTCACCATCTGGAACCCGGCGGACTCGGCATGCAGCTGCATGCGCTTGGCCACTTCAGACCACAGGCCCCTGCGCTTCACGCCAGCAGCCAGTTCCCTTATCGCCAGCTGCAAAACCTCCTCCGTCACCCGCCTCAGCCTGTCCTTGCCGGAACTGATGCTTCCAACGCCAAGGGTCACCGCCGCGTCGGCGCACCATCCGTCCAGCCTGCAGGCCGTGTCCACCTTGAGCAGGTCGCCCTCCTGCAGCATCCTCGCCCCGGGCAACCCGTGCACGACCTGTTCATTGACTGACAGGCATGTGCTGCCCGGATAGGGCACCTTGCCCGGGTAACCCTTGAAAAGGGGCTGGGCGCCGCGCGAGACGAAGAAGGCTTCAACGGCGGAGTCGAGTTCGGACAAGACGCAACCGGGAACAGCCATCCGCCGGCACATGGCGAGGGCTTCGGACACAAGCCTCCCGGCGCGGCGCATCTGCTCCATCTGGGCCCGGGTCTTGAGCCGCGGTTGAGACGATCCCCCCTGCCTCACCATCCCCGCTCGCCCCCGAAGGCAACACCTGGCGCGATCACAGCAGTCCCCGCGTGGCGAGCGCCTGCCTGATCGCCAGCCCGACGGCCCCGATGTCGCCCTCGCCGTTCACGCGGATCAGGATTCCCGCCTTCTCATAGTGGGGAACCAGGGGTTCGGTGTCGCGGTGGTAGATGACGAGCCTTTCCCTGACGGTGCGGGGGGCGTCGTCGGCGCGCTGAACCAGTCCGGTGCCGCAGTCGGTGCAGAACCCCGGGCGCGCGGGAGGGTTGGAATCGATGTGGTAGGTCGCCTTGCACCCGAGCTTCGGGCACGACCAGCGGCCGCTGACGCGGTTGACGATGACCTCGTCCCTGACGCCCATCATGACGACGCCATCAAGCGCCATGCCGACTCCGGAAAGGATCGAATCAAAGGCGTGGGCCTGGGGGAGGGTGCGAGGGTAGCCGTCCATCACGAAGCGGGAAGGCCGGTCGCCCCGGCCGAACCTCTCGCCGATGAGAAGGTTGACGACCTCGTCGGGAACAAGGTGCCCGGCCTCGACCTCGCGGCGGGCCTCGATGCCGGCGGGGGTTTCGCGGCGGATGGCGTCACGGAGCAGGTCGCCGGTGCCCACGTGCTCGGCGCGGGCGTCCCGGCACAGCGTCTTGGCCTGCGTCCCTTTGCCGCAGCCGGGAGGGCCGAGGAGGATCAGCCTCATGCGATACCTTTCGGGTCAGGCACGCCAGGGTCCGGCCCGGGGCCGGACCGGAACGGTCAATCGTCCGTCAGCCCCGGATAATTCCGCATCACCAAGTGGCTGTTGATCCTCTGGACGACATCCAAGGCCACGCTGACCACGATGAGAAGGCTTGTGCCCCCGAAGAACTGCGCCACATCGGGACGCACTTCCAGGAAGCTCGAGACGAGGGTTGGAGAGATCGCGATGACCGCGAGGAAGGCGGATCCCACATAGGTGATCCGCAGCAGCACGCGGTCGATGTACTCGGCGGTGCGGGCGCCCGGCCGGTAGCCGGGGATGAAGTTGCCGCCCCGCTTGAGGTTCTCGGAGATTTCCTTGGGATCGAAGATCACGCCCGTCCAGACATAGCTGAAGAGGTAAATGAGCAGGATCTCGCTGACGCAGTAGACCCAGCCTTGCCGCTGGAAGGCGTCGGCGATGCGCCGAGCCCATTCCCACTGGGTCGATGAGGCCATCGCCGTGAACAGGAAGTAGGGCAGGGTGAGCAGGCTGCTGGCGAAGATCACGGGCATGACGCCGGCCTGGTTGATCTTGATGGGGAGGTACTGCCTGCCGGCGGCGCCAAAGGCGCGCGACCCGCGGACATGGCGGGCCGACTGCATCGGTATCCGCCGCTGGGCGCGGGTGATGATGACGACGGCGACAACCACGGCGATGAACAGCACGACCAGGGTCGCCAGCCTCTCGAAGCTCATGTCCTGGCCCGAGCCGCCAAGGGTCAGGACGGAATCCTTGAAGCGCCATCCCGTCGCGGTTTGCTCGTAAAGCAGGGTGATCACCGCGGCGGGCAGCCGGGCCAGGATGCCGGCCATGATGATGAGGCTCACCCCGTTGCCGATTCCGTACTCGTCGATCTGCTCGCCGATCCACATGAGGAAGAGTGTTCCGACGACCATGCTGAGGAGCATGGCGATGAAATAACCCGCCGGGAGAGACGCTTCGGGGAAGCCCATGGACCCCGACGACGCGCCGCCCTTGTCGCCGAGGAGGTAATTGAGATAAAACCCGGCTTGAACGGTGCAAATGACCACCGTCAGCAGGCGCGTGTACTTGTTGATCTGCTTCTGGCCGGCCTGCCCCTCCTCCTTCTGGAGCCTGTGGAGGGCCGGGACGACATAGGCCATCAACTGCATGATGATGCCGGCCGAGATGTAGGGCATGATTCCCAAGCCGAAAACGGTGGCGCCCGAAAGGTCGCCGCCGGAGAACATCGACACGAAGTTGAAGACGCTGTTGAGCCCGCCGGATCCGCCCATGCTGCGGTTGAGCTTCTCCTGGTCGATGTAGGGCAGGGGTATGGAGAACCCCACGCGGTAGATCGCCAGGAAAAGCAGGGTGATCCCGAGCTTCTGCATCAGCTCGGGAATCCGGAAGATGTTGCTCAGCTTGCCCATGGGGCTCCTCGAGGCGCGGTGCTCAGGATTCTATCGGCGCGGTTTCATCTTATTCCGGACCGGCTTCTTGGCCGGGGGAATCACCTCGGCGGTGCCGCCTGCCTTCTGGATTTTCTCGAGTGCCGACTTGCTGAAATGATGCGCCTTGATGACCAGCTTCACCTTCAGGTCGCCGGTGCCCAGGATCCGCACGCCATCCGCGGGGCCCTTCGCCACCCCGGCCCTGTCGAGGGCCTTCTGATCGACGAGTGTTCCCTCGGCAAATCCGTTGAGGTCGCCGACATTCACGGCGTGGAACTTCTTGTCCCACAGGCCGTGGCTGAATCCGCGCTTGGGAATCTTGCGGAAGAGCGGCATCTGGCCGCCCTCGAAGATCGAGCGGGGGAGTTCGGCTCCCGCCGAGGCGTATTGGCCCTTGGTTCCGCGGCTGCCGGTCTTGCCATGACCGGTTCCGATTCCGCGGCCGACGCGCTTCTTGAGCTTCCGCTTGTGGACGCCGTGGGAAAGTGTTGAGAGATCCATGTCAGAGTGCCACTCCACGCAGGCGCGCCACCGACTCGCGGGACCGGAGGTTTTCCAGGCCGTCAAGCGTCGCCTTGATGAGGTTGATGGGATTGGTGCTCCCGTGCACCTTGGTGAGGATGTTGCGCACGCCGGCGACTTCGAGCACCGCGCGAACGCTGGCGCCGGCCTTCACGCCCGTTCCGGCGCCCGCCGGCACGAGGATCACGCGGCTGCTGCCATAGCGGCCGACAATCCTGTGGGGAATGGTGTCGCCGCGCAACTGCACGGGCCTGCGCCGCTGCACCAGGTCGCGGGCTTCCTTCGTCGCCTTTTCAACGGCGGGGGGCACCTCGTTGGCCTTGCCGTAGCCAAAGGCCACGCGTCCCTTGCCGTCGCCGATCACCACCAGGGCGTTGAAGGTGAACCGCCGTCCGCCCTTCACGGTGGTCGAACTGCGGCGAACCTTGATCAGGCGGTCCTCAAGACCGTCCGAAACCCTGTCGCCCCTGTCCCTGTCACGATCCTTGGCCATGTCGATTCCCCGCGCCCCTTCGGGCTATTGGCGTTTCAGAAGCTCAGTCCGCCGGTGCGCGCGGCATCAGCCAGCGCCTTGATCCGGCCATGGTAACGATAATGACCGCGGTCGAAGCACACCTTCGCGACCCCGGCGGCCTTGGCCTTGTCGGCGAGCAGTTGGCCCACGGCCTGGGCCGCGGCGATGTTGCCGCCATAGGAAACCTTGCCCTTGAGTTCGGGCGACACGGTGCTGGCCGAGGCCAGCGTCACGCCGCGGTCGTCGTCGATCACCTGGGCGTAAATGTGCTTGCTCGACCGGAAAACGGTCAGGCGAGGACGCTCCATCGTGCCGCGGACAGCGCTCCGGACTCGGTTCCGCCGGCGTTGGCGGCTTTGGGCCTTCTGCTTGGTGACGCTCATGAACCGTTTCCCCCACGGGCGGCCAGCGCCGCCCCATCTCATCGCGCCGGTCAGGCGCCCTTGGTCTTGCCTTCCTTGCGGCGCACGACCTCGCCGAAGTACCGCACGCCCTTGCCTTGGTAAGGCTCGGCGGGCTGGACGGCGCGAAGGTCGGCGGCATACTGGCCGACAACCTGCTTGTCGGCGCCGCGAACCGTGATGCAGGCGACCTTTTCCTCGCCCGATCCCTCAACCTTGTAGGAGGTTTCGCCGATCTCGACGGTCACGCCTTCGGGAGCGCGGACGCCCACGGTGTTCGCATAGCCGACCTTGAGCAGGACGATGCGCTTGTCCTTCTTGTCGAGTTCGGCCTTGTAACCCAGGCCGATGACGACGAGGCGGCGTTCGTAGCCCTTGGTGACTCCCTCGATCATGTTCGAGATCAGCGTCCGGGTCAGGCCATGGACCGACCGCGCCAGGCGCTCGTCGCTGACCCTCTTCACCTCGATGCTGCGGGCCTTGTCGTCATACGACACGGTCACCAGCGGATGGTGCTCGAACTTGAGGGTTCCCTTGGGACCCTTCACGCCCAACTGGCGGGCGTTGATCTTGAACTCGACCCCGGCGGGAACCGCCACGGGCGCTTTGCCGATGCGTGACACCTTAAACTCCTCCGCCCGCGGGGCGGCTCAAACTTGTCTCACCACACCGTGCACAGGACTTCGCCACCGAGGTTGCGCGACTTCGCCTCGCGGTCGCTCATGACGCCGTGGCTCGTGCTGAGCACCCTGATTCCTTGGCCATCGAGAACCTTGGTCAATTCGCGCGACGCCATGAACACGCGACGGCCCGGCTTGCTCGAGCGGGAAATGTGACGGATCACCTTCTCGCCGTCGGGACCGTACTTGAGGTGAAGCCTCAGGGTCACCTTGCCG
>JAGWVO010000141.1 GCA_018970845.1 Planctomycetota bacterium | reverse complement strand
CCGGGGGATTGCCCAACTTCAACATTCCCGCCTATGACGGAATCGGCGCCAACGAGTACATCGTTCAGGCCGCCCTTGAGGTTCCCGGACCTCTCGGCAAGCCGGTTCCCGCGATCGACTTCATCAGCACCATGGACACCGACCGGGTTGCCGAGTGGAACATGTGGTACCACACGCTCAACTGCGGCTTCAGGGTGCGCGCCAGCGGCGAGACCGACTTCCCATGCATTTCCGGTGAGCGGGTGGGCATGGGCCGGGTTTATGTCAAGGTTCCCGGAACGCTCGACTTCGATCGCTGGCTCAAGGGAGTGGCGGAAGGACGCAGCTATGTCAGCGATGGCACGGCACACCTGATGGATTTTATCGCCGCGCCTGTTGGCGCGCCGACCTTGCCGTTGGGCGAATCCGGAAGCGAACTCCGCCTCCGCGCTCCCGGCGCGATCTCGTTTTCCGTCAACGCCGCCGTCCGGCAGAAGGGCAGGCAAACCGTGAATGTCGAGTTGGTTGTCAACGGCCAACCTGTTCAGTCGCGTGAGATTCCCGCTGATGGTTCGGTGAAAACACTCGACTTTCGCCACGACTTCCCCGCCAGCGCCTGGGTCGCCTTGCGGGTCGGATTGTCCGCCCACACGAATCCGTTTTTCGTGGTGGTGGCTGGCGGGCCCGTGCGCGCCGACGCCAACTCGGCGCGTTGGTGCCTTGCCGGAGTCGAGCAATGCTGGAAGACCAAGGCCAAGACCTACAAGGAATCCGAGAAGGTCCAGGCGGAAGCGGATTACGCCAAGGCCCGGGAAACCTACTCACGGATCCTTGAGGAGTGCCAGCGGATCAATCGGCAACCTTGAATAGAACAGCCGTTTCCCCGCGGAATCCGATATCCTCGGTGCCTTGCCCCGCCTGGAAGGCGAATATGGCCTCCCGTGGGCCGGGCCGCTCGCAGGAAATCTTGACCAGCATGTATTCCAGTTCCCGGCCAATCAGGTCGGCCGGACCTCCCTTGGCATTCATCATGGCCACGCTGAAGGGATTGGCGTCGGAACCCGGGCACTGGCAGCGGGGAATCAGCCTCTGCTGGCCGCCGCTATGGTTGTTGACCTTGACCAGCGCCAATGCGGCAACCCCGGCCTTCATGGCGGGAACAGCGGCGCCGGGGGACACCCGCACCCGACCCTCCGGGTTGATCGTCACCTCAAGGAAGACGAGGGATTGGGCGGCATCGGCCAGTGCCGCGGCATCGCGTTTGACCGCGGACTTTTGAATGGCTTCGGCCGTTGCTTGCGGAAGGGATTGTCCCGCGGCTTGGATCGTCTTCAGCGCGGATGCGAGGTTGGCGCCAAGATCATCCCCTTCCGCCGTGGCCAACATCACAAAGGCGAAGGCGCCCAGAAACATGTCCATGACCAACCCCCCCCAGGGTGACGCGATCTTCGCATGGCGAGGCGGTATTGCCAAGCAAGAGACAACGGGTGCCAATTTGGCGCAGCCTCGGGATTGAGAAAACGAGATCAGGCCCGAGGGTGCCAATTTGGCGGCGCCATCGTGATGCCATCATGAGTACCCGCTGGCACCTATGCGAATGCCATATAACTTAAGACTAATAATCAAAAAGACTTGCAAAAAATGATGGCGAAGTTTGGCACTACGAGAAAATGATTGGCACGCCTGATGCTTATATTGGTTCAGTGGTTGTTCTGTAGGTGTTGAGATTGCCTCTATTGGTAAATCTCTTTCAATTGGTGGAGGATGCTATGGCTGCTGATCTGCAAAAGGTTCTGCTCGATGCTTGGGCGACCGGACTTCCTTTCAGGCCCTTCCCGACGCTTGACAACTCGGCCGACGGGGTTGGCGCGCTGGATGTCTACCTGGAGGATCAAACCGTTGTGGTGGAGGTGAACGCCCCGGGAATCACCCAGGAGCAGGTGGAAGTGGAACTCAACAAGGACACTTCTCTCCTCATCGCGGCCAACCTGCCGGCGCGAGATGAGAAGGCTTCTTACCTTCGCAGGGAGCGTCCCGAGGGGCGATTCGAGCGTCGGCTCACCTTGCCGTTTCCCGTGGATGGGGAAAAGGTCCAGGCCTCGCTGGCCGCGGGCGTCCTCACGATCCGGCTTCCCCGGTTGGCCTCAAGCCTGCCTCGCCGCATTCCGGTGGGACAATCGGCCCAATCGTGAACTTCAACTACCCAAGGAGGTGAATCATGTTTCCAGAAACGATGGAGAGGGGTTTGATTCCAAGGCTGCCGACGCATTCCAAGCGCGTCCCGCGCGCCGACATTGTGGATGGATCCAACGAGTTGACCCTGCACCTGGATGTTCCGGGATTTCAGGAAAGCGAGATCGAGATCTCGGTCGACAAGCGGGTGCTTGTCGTGAGCGCCAGGCCCGGGCCCGTCGCCGAGTCCCCCGCGGAGCGCAAGGTGTTGCTGCGCGAACGCACCCGCGCTCCGCTTGAAAGGGCCTTCAAGCTGCTCGACGAGGTGGATGCCGAGGGCATCAGCGCGAGCCTGGCCCTGGGTGTGCTGTCGGTTCGGCTGCCCAAAAGGCCCGAGCCCGGGGTGAGGAAGATACCGGTCGGATGGATCGGCTGAGCCTTCCTTCGCCCGAAATGGCCCGGGAGGCTCCAAAGGTCTCCCGGGCCATTTCATTTCCGTGAATGAAGATTGCCGTCGCGAGCCGTGGCGTGGAGACTGGGGGCCGGGATAGCCAGTCCAAGGTGCCGCGCTGATGGATCCGCCACAAGGGATCACCCGTGAACCGGCGCGCCCGACGCGCGCCCGGCTGATCGCGGGAGCATGGCTTTGCGGCCTGGCTGGCGTTCTTTACCTCGACCGCATCTGCATGGCCCAGGCGATCGTTCCCATCCAGCGGGATTTCGAACTCGACAACCGCAGCATCAGCTATGTGCTGATGGCGTTCACGCTGGCCTACGGAATCTGCGAGGTTCCCGCCGGGCGGCTCGGCGACCTCATGGGCTCCCGGTTGGTGCTGGTGAGGATCGTGGCCTGGTGGTCGGCGTTCACGATGCTGACGGGGGCTTGCGCCGGTTTTTACAGTCTCCTGATTGTCCGGTTCCTGTTCGGCGCCGGGGAGGCGGGCGCGTTGCCCAATGCCGGCCGCGTGATCGCCTCATGGTTTCCCGGGTCGGAACGCGGACGCATGCAGGGGGTGATGCTGGCGTCCGCCCAGCTTGGCGGCGTGCTGGCTCCCGCGGCGACGGCGATGCTGATCGAAAAAATCGGCTGGCGCCTTTCGTTCTCGGTGTTCGCCTTCGCCGGGTTCGCCTGGGCCGCCGGTTTCTGGTGGTGGTTCCGCGATGATCCGTCGTCGCACGGGTCGGTGAACCGGGCCGAGTTGGAAGAGATCCGGGGCGATGCCGGGCCGCCCTCACCGTGCCATGGCCCCGTGCCTTGGGGAACTGTGCTGGCCAACAGGGGCGTGCTGTCGCTGGGGCTCATCGCCATCCTGGCGGCCTTTTACACCTACTTCTTTTATTCATGGTTTCCCAAGTACCTGATGGCGGCGCACGCCGTCGGCAACCAGGCGGCCGGTAACCTCGCCTCGATGGTGATCGCGGGTTCGGCGGCCGGCATGCTTGTTGGCGGCTGGCTCGCCGACCGCATGGCGCGGGCGGGAGCGTTCGCCGGCCGGTGGCCCGGGGGCATCGCGGCGGGTTGCTACACCGCCTCGGCCATATGCCTTCTGATCGGATCGCGAATGTCCGATCCGGTCGCCCTGTCGGCGTGGTGGTGCGCCTCGTTCATGATGATGCATGTCACCCTTCCCCATTGGTGGGTGGTCGCCACGCGGCAATCCGGAAGCCATGTCGGGGCGATCCTGGGGCTTCTCAACGGCGTGGGGATCGTGGGGGCCCTTGCCTCGCAGTGGCTCGTCGGCGCCTTCACCGACTGGAGGGCCGGCCAAAACCTGGATCCCAGGCAGCAGTGGGATCCCCTGTTCAACCTGTACGGGGCGGTGCTCCTGCTCAACGCCATGGCCTGGTGGTCGTACCGCTTCGAGGCCATAGGCGACGAACCGCGGCGGCTCAACGGGCCCTGAACCGCTCCAGCGCCTCGCGGTTGAGTTCGATGCCCAAACCGGGCCCCTCGGGGAGGTTCAGGAAACCCTCGGCGTCGGGGCGGAACGGCTTGGTGACCAGTTCATCCATATAGGGCGAAGGCGTGAGGAATTCGACATACCTGGCCACCGGCATCGCGCACGACAGGTGGATGTCGGCGGCAAGCCCCACGGCCGTGTTCCATCCGTGAGGCACCCACTGCACATGGTTCTCGTGCGCCGTCCAGGCGATGCGCCAAGCCTCGGTGAGGCCGCCGCACTTGGTGCAGTCGGGCTGGACGATGTCGACGGCCTGCCCTTGGAGCAGCGGCATGAAGCTTTGCCGCCGCGTGAGCACCTCGCCGGTGGCGATGGGAACGGGGGAATGCTTGCGGAGTTCGGCGAATCCGTCGAAGTCGTCGGGCCTCAGCGCCTCCTCGAACCAGGTGATGTCGTAGTTGGCCAGCATGCGGGCCGTGCGGATGGCCCACTTGTAGCCATGGGGCCAGAAGGCGTCGCTTCCCCCCGCGTCGACCATCAGCTCGATGTCCGGCCCCACGGTCTCGCGCGCCGTGCGGACGAGGATCTCGTCCATCCGCTCGCTGACCCTGCCGAACGGCTTCCAACCCAGCTTGATCGCCCTGAAGCCGCGCCCGACGGCCGCCTTCAGCTTCTCCCTCAGCGCGTCCGGTTCGGCGAACAGCAACGATCCGTAGGGCTTGATCCGGTGCCGGTAGATGCCGCCCAGCAGGCGCGCGACGGGTTGGCCGGTGATTTTTCCGAACAGGTCCCACAGGGCGATGTCGATGCCGCTGATGGCGTGCTCGACGCTGCCGCCGCGGCCCTGCCAGAAGGTGTTCTGCCTGAGTTTCTCGCTCACCCTCGCCGGCTCGTCGGCCCGCTCGCCGATGAGGAAGGGGCTGAGCAGGCGCGCCGAGGCTTCCACGAGGTGGCTGCTCGTGAAGACGCTGCCGATGCCGGAGAGGCCGTCGTCGGTGATCACCTCGACGATCGCGTGGACATTGTCCTCGGGCGCGAGTTCCTCGGCCCAGCCCCCCTCGACCGTGCCGCCCGAAAGGCCCGTGACCGTGATTCCGCTGATTTTCATGACGGTTTTCTCCCGGGGTGGGATCGCTGGCCCCACGGAAGGGGCATGGTGGGGGGCTTCCTGTGGAGGTCGCGGCGGACATCGGCGGGCCTGTCCTTGAACCATGAGACGAAGGCGACAAGCTGCCGCACCGCCTCCTCGTAGGCCTCGCGCCCCTTTTCGGGCGTGGCCAACTCGGCGTCGCCCAGCACCCCCGTTTCGGAGTAGCTGCTGGTCCACGAGACCACGGTGGCCGGCCCGGCGGCGAAAAGGTCGACCCAGTTGAAAGGGCTTTCCTCGGCGTTGAAGCTGATGATTCCGCTCTTGATCAGGTCCTTGCGCACATTGTCGCCGTCAAGGTAGAGGTAAAGGCTGGTTTCCAGCTCGCAGGCGTGCGAGCAGCCGCCGGGAAACCGGCTCTGGCGCCACCTCGGCAGGAACCCCTTGTCCACCGTCAGCAGGTTCCACCAGGCGACGACGCAGCATTCGGCGTCGGTCTCCAGATTGGTCCGCCGCGCGACGAGGTCGAGGTTGGGCATGTTCGAGCCGTGCCCGTTGAGCAGGATGATCTTCTTGAACCCGTGGTAGGCGAGCGATTTCGTGATGTCGAGCACATGGTGCATGAAGTGCTCGAAGTCCTGGTTGATGGTTCCGGGGAAATCCATCACATGCCCGGTGTAGCCGTAGGCCACCACGGGAAGAACAAGCATCTTGGCGGGGATTTCCCGGCCGGCGCCGTTGGCGATGCCGACGGGGCAGACAAGGTCGACATCGAGGGGAAGGTGGTGGCCATGCTGCTCCACGGCCCCGCAGGGAACGATGCACACCTTGCCGAGGTCGACCGCGTCGTTGATCTCGGGCCAGGTGAGTTTCTCGTATCGGTGTTCCGTCGCCGCCTTGCCCATCGTTGAAGCCTCCAGCTACCTCGACTGCGCCACCAGGTGCCTGGCGACGAAATCCTCGTCGAGCGTCACCCCGAGTCCCGGCCTGTCGGGAACCTCGATGATGCCGCTGACCGACCTCACCTTCTCGATGGTGAGGTCGTGGCGCAGGGGCGAGTCCTCGACGCAGTCCTCGAAGATGAAGGCGTCGCGGCAGGTGCTGAGCCAGTGCAGGCTGGCGGCGACGGTGAGCGGACTGGTGTAGCAGTGGTTGCAGAGCCTCGCCCCGATTTCCTCAACCCGCGAGCGGATGTATGCCGCGTCGGTGAATCCGCAGCGGGATATGTCCACCTGGTAGACATCCAGGGCCCGCCGGTCGATGAGCGGCCGGAACGACTCGCGCCCGCATTCCCCCTCGCCCGCGGCGATGGGAATGGGGGATCGGTCGCGGAGCCAGACATATCCCTCGATGTCGTCCTCGCGCAGCGGTTCCTCGAACCATTCCGGCTTGAATTCGGCGAACGCGTGGGCCCGCCTGAGGGCCGTGCGCGCGTCGTATACGCAGCCGGCGTCGATGAGCAGGGTGGCGTCGCCGAGGCCTTCGCGGGCCCCCCTCACCAGGTCGATGTCGACCGCCTCGGATGTCCCCATCGGCTCCCAGCCGAACTTCACCGCCGTGTATCCCTCGGCGACCCAGCGCCTGGCGATGTCGGCGGTTTCCTTGCCGTCGCGGCCGAACAGGATGGATGCGTACCCGCGCAGCCTGGAATGGTGCCTGCCGCCCAGCAGCCTGTGGATCGGCTGGCCGAGCGCCTTGCCCTTGAGGTCCCAAAGGGCCATGTCCACCGCGGCCATCGCGGTGATTCCAGCTCCGGTGCGTCCAAAGTACATCGTGCGGCGGTACATCTTCTGCCACAGGCGCTCATGCTCGAGCGGATTCTCGCCCACCAGGATCTGGCGAAGGCCGCAGGCGATGTTGTGGCTGAACGGCGCGTCGACGATCGCCTTGACCACCTCGGGCGAGGAGTCGGCCTCGCCGATACCCTCCAGGCCGCAGGCGGTGCGCACGCGCACGATCACCGAGTCCTGGCTGCTGGCCGTCTTGGCGGTGACATTCGGGATGCGGACGATCTGGCAGGCGATCTCGCTGATTTTCATGGCAGGCTCCGCGGGTCGCATTCATGGCCGATCACCGCGACGCAGTCGCCCTGGCCGACGACCGACGGGGCGCGCGTGGCGACCAAAATGCCCGCCTCTGCGGCGGTGATGGCGACGGGTTCCCTGTCCGGCCTTTCCAGGAAGTGGATCGCCCCGACGACTTGTCCCTTCGCGACGGCCGAGCCCAGGGGCACGATGTTCTCATAAATTCCCGACTCGGGTGCGAAGCGGTAGTCCTCCCAGGCGAGTGATTGAACCCACCGTGTCGGCGGCAGTCCCAGTTCCTGGCGCGAGCGGGCCTTTTCCGTCAGGTGGCCGAGGTGGGCGAGAACATTCCTCAACCCCTTCTGGGTGAGGGAATGAACCAGCGCGGTGACATTCTCGCTGCCGCCCATCTCGGTGGTGATGACCACCTTTCCTTGGTTTTCCGCCTCGACCGGAAGCAGGCCCTTGCCGGCGATGTCGGCGTAAAGGAAGCAGAAATCAGTGTTCCACGCCTCCGTTGCCGCCACCATGGCGTCGCGCTGCGCTCCCCTGGGCACGAGGTGCATGTGGGCGCAGGGAACGAAGTCGACCCCGCGGCCGCCGGTGTGGATGTCGATCACATGGTCGGCGGCGGGAAAGAGAACCGTGGTCAGGTGGTGCGCGAGGGCCTCGCAGGGAGTGCCGTCCTCAATGCCGGGAAAGCTGCGGTTGAAGTTCTTGCCGTCGAGGGGTGATAGCCGCGTGCCGGCCTTGGCGGCGGGCATCGTGAGCGTGGGGATGAGGATCAGCCGGCCCTTGACCGACTCCGCCCGCAGTTCGCGCATGAGGCGCATGACGGCGACCTGGCCGGGATATTCGTCGCCATGGTTGCCAGCCATCACCAGGGTGGTGGGGCCGTTGCCTCCGTTGACCACGGCGATGGGAACCATGAGGTTGGCCCATCCGGCGAGGTTGTGGGAATAGGGGATGAAAAGGTGGCCGAGGTGCCGGCCCGGCGCGTTGATGTCGATGCTGCAGCGGATCACGGAGGAACCCCAAGGGTCGGATGATCCGCCAATGCTAGCATGCCGACCTAACTTCGCCAGTGGCTGACACGATCGTCAGACCCGCGGCTTGTAAACCACAATGAGGCAGTCGCCTTGAAAGGTTTGCTGTTCCGCGCTGTCTTTCATCCATTCCAGAACCTTTTCCGGCCGCGCCCCGCCCGAGCCGGCCCCGATGAGGGGAAAGGCCACCGACTGAAATCCCGATTGTTCGGCAAGTCCCAGCGCGTTGCGCACCGATGTCCGCACGGAAAATTCGGACGCCATCCACAGCATGTTGATCCCCGCGACATGGATGATGCCCCGGAAGGGCAGTTTGCCGGCACCGGTCAGAACGGCCCCACCCAGCGGTATGGCGCCATGGCGCGCCACTTCCCGAAACGGGCCGGTTCCGCCATGTTTCTTGATCGCGCCCGAAACGCCCTGCGGCAAAAGCAGCCACCAGGGGATGATGTTGCGGTTCCATGGATTCACGATGGCATCCACGGACTGCGCCAGAAGATCGCCTTCCAACACCCTGACCGGCATGGTCAGTTTCCAGCCGGCTTGGTGGGCGGAGCGGGAGGCGTTCCCGGAATGGCCG
>JAGWVO010000140.1 GCA_018970845.1 Planctomycetota bacterium | reverse complement strand
GGCCAATGAGGCGGTATTCTTGTCGTATACCTGCTGGATTCTTTCCTGAAGCTGTTCAAGCCTCCTAATGACTTCCTGGTCGCCATTCCTGATGGCGTTATCCATGAGACGGTCGACCACCTCCAACCTTCGGAAATAATCCTGCTCCTCCCGATCGATCTGCACGGCGAGTTTCTTCCGCTTGGCGGAGCGGTCGGCAATGGCCCTGTCGATTTCTTCTACAGCCTCGATGTCCTTGGCCTTGGTTTTTGCCGAATCATCCTTTTTGCCTTTTGCCGAGAGCGTTGGAAACCACACGCCTTTGCGTGCTGGTTTCTCATCATCAGCCCTCAACGCGGAAATGGCGAAAAGAACGCACCCAACAGATTTGAGAATGTTGGAACGACTCATGGAATGCCCCCGAATCATCATCGCCGGATATGCCCCCCCGGGCAAGGAACCGACCGTGTTGGATCGCCCATGCCATCATGCATGCATCAAGTCCAGCCCATTTTCTTCGCCCGCCCCTTGTCGGTGGCGTGACCAGCCATTCGCGGTTAATATCGGGAGGTCGTAATTCCGGCCGGGTTGCCGATCCAGATTCGCCGGGACAATCAAGTCCCGGGCCGCCCGCCAGCGACTGGGACTAGTTCAGTTTCATGCTAAAAGGCGTGGCACTTGCCCCGGGTGTTGCCGTGGGGCAGGCTTTCATCATGGAAGCGGGAACCCGGCGCGGATCGGGAACCCACCGTGTCGCAGCCGTGACCGATGCCGAACTTGACAGGCTTGACAAGGCGAGGGCGAAAAGCCTTTGCGACCTCGAGGCGCTTGAGCGCAAGGTCCGGCAGGAACTGGGTGCTTCCCGTGCCGCGATTTTCAAGGCCCACCGGTTGCTGCTCGAGGATCCCTTGCTGATTGGCAAGGTGAAGTCGCTCGTGGTTGATGGCGCATGCGGGGCGGTGGAGGCCGTGGAAAGGACGCGCGAGGAATTCATCGGCATGTTCCAGCGCGTTCGGGACTCGAGGATGCTCGAGCGCATAGCCGATATAAAAGATGTCTTCCAGAGGATCATAGGTCATCTCGATGATCCGCCTCCCCTGCCTCCGGTGGGCGGTGAACCGCTTGTGCTTGTGGCCGAGGAAATCCTACCCTCGATGGCCGGGGTTCTCCTTGAAAGGGGCAGGTTCGCTGCCATCGTGACCGAGACCGGGGGTGTCACGGGGCACGGAGCCATCCTGGCCCGTTCGCTCGGAATCCCAGCTGTGAGTGGCGCAAGGGGAATCCTCCGCGCGGCATTTCCCGGCGACCTGATCGCGGTTGACGGGCGCGAGGGCGTGGTTCACCTGCGCCCCGGTCCGGAAATCCTGACCGCTTACAGGAAATTGGCCCGCGAATACGCTTCAGTCGTCGGCCGGCTGGTCGAGAATCGCGACCAGCCGGCCGTCACGGCATGCGGGCAATCCGTCTCGCTGCTTGCGAATGTGAACTACCCGCTTGACGCCCGTGTTGCCCATGCCACGGGCGCTGCCGGCGTGGGACTTTACCGCACCGAATACCTTTTCCTCACCCACCCATCGATTCCCGAGGAAGATGAGCAGGCTGCGGCCTACAGGGCAACAATCGAGCCTTTTGGTTCCTCGAATGTCGTCATCAGGACGATCGATCTTGGAGCCGACAAGATGGTTCCATGGCTCACCGGCCAGCATGAGGCCAATCCCTTCATGGGTTACAGGTCGATCAGGATGGCCAGGCGCCATCCCGGACTGTTCATGAGGCAGTTGCGCGCCATTCTAAGGGCCGCCGCCGGGGGTATTGTCAACATTCTGTTTCCGATGATAAGCCGGTTGGAGGAACTGCTGTTCCTCAGGCGGCTTCTCGACCAAGGCCGGGAGGACCTCACCCGGGAGGGAATTCCTCATGCCGATGAGATTCGCGTGGGCGTACTTGTCGAGGTGCCGGCCATCGCGTTCGCAATCCGCAGCATCGTGAAACGAGTTGATTTCATCAGCATCGGCAGCAATGACCTAACCCAGTACCTGATGGCCGCTGACCGCGACAACCCCAAGGTTGCCCATCTCTGCCAACCCTATAATCCTGTGCTGTTCCGATTGGTGAGGCGGATTTTCAAGGCGGCCAGTCGAACCGGGATTCCCGTGACGATTTGCGGAGAGATGGCCGGGGAGCCAAGATGCCTTCTTCCCCTGCTGGGGCTCGGCATCAGGCGATTCAGCATGGCGGCCGCGCTGCTGCCTTCGGTGAAGGAACTGTTGCGCAGGGTGACTGTCGAGGAGGCCGCGGAAGCCGCGCGGCGCGTTTGCCGCATGTCCACTTTTCGTGCCGTGCGCCGATACCTCACCGAGCGAACCCATGAGATCATGCCAGACCTCAACCTCATCGAGGGTGATTAGGCGCCGTTGTTTCCAGACTGTTTGGCGTTGTCCACATACTTTCGGAAGGCATCCATTTGATAGCTGATGAAAAGGAAGGCGTGGTGTAAAGCAAGATAATGGAGATCTTCCTTGTCGTCATCATATTCTTTCCTCAGCTCGTAAAGCTTGGCGAGTATCTGTTCGGGACTTGGGGTCATGGCCGGCTCCTGTTTCTCAAGCTGCCTTTCCGAACCTGATCGGAATGCTGGCGCGGTCCTGGGGTGCCACTGAAACGGCCTCGGGGCTGATCTGCGAATCAAGGTGTTCCCTGGCCGAGTCAAGGGCCAATTGGTGGGTGTTGCAATCCCGGCTCAGGTGCAGAAGCAGCACGCTGGCCAGTTTTCCCCCGGAGATCTTCGAGAAGCGGCTTGCCGCCTCGGCGCACTGCAGGTTTGAAAGATGGCCATGGTCGGATCGGATTCTGTCGATGACCTGAACCGGCCTGCTGCTTCGCTCGAGCATCTCGGGATCGTGGTTGGATTCTATGGCGATGGCCTGGAGATCCCCCAGTTGCCCCCAGGGGAGGTTATCCGATGTCCCAAGGTCGGCAAGGTAAGCCATGGAACCCGCATGATTCTCGCAACGGAATCCGAAGGTAGGCACGCAGTCGTGGCTGAGGTGGATGGGATGGAAATCCCATCCATGGCCCGGCCTGAACGGGCAATCAGGCTGAAAGTGGTTGACGAGATCCAACTCCATCAATCGCTGGAAGGAGCGGGCGTGATGCCGCAGATGCGCCGCATGGGATTCGTGGCACCAGAGCCTGATGCCTTTCGAGGCCATCCAGGAAAGGGTGGTATCCTTCCAGTGGTCGGAGTGCGTGTGAGTCAGAACCGCGTTTCGGATCCCCTCCGCCGAAAAGCCAATCTCGCCAAGGCTCTCGGCAAGCCGTTTGGGTGTCAGCCCCAAATCCATCAGAATTCCGGCCGATCCATCCGACAGAATGCCACAATTGGCACTGCTACCGCTTGCCAGACTTTGAAAAAACGGCATCAAGGAAATCCATTCCAGCGGGATTTGAAGCCGCGCCACTGCTTGTTCCATGCCACGCGTGCTGGTAATGTACTCGAATCCCGCCAAGACGGGTCAAACCCAACCAAGGAATGACCCAATCCGCCATGGATGGACCCCAAGGATGAGCCAGCAGCGAACCATTCTGGTGGTGGATGACGACGCTGAACTCAGCGATGGCCTGAAACTGCTTCTTGAGAGGCAAGGCTACAAGGTTCTTCAGGCCCGAGACGGCCGACAGGCTCGCGAAATGGTAGATCGTGTTCGGCCCGACCTCGTGATCCTGGACATGATGATGCCGCGCATGGGTGGATATCCCGTTCTTGAGCACTACAAGGAAAGACCCGACGCACCGCCATTCATCATGATCACCGCCAACGAGGGAAGTCGCCACAAGGCCTATGCCGAACTGCTCGGTGTCGTGGATTACATCCGAAAGCCATTTCCGATGGAGAGGTTGTTGGAAGCCGTTGAGAAGGCGTTCGTGAATGACCCGACAGGTCCATCCTCCGAAGGTGGCGCGCCGACCGGCAACACCTGAATAAAATAAATTCCCAGTGACGATTGCCGGCAATCCACTAAACTGGTGTACACCAGGTGTGAGGCATTGGCGATGCTGGCGCGTTTGCTTTCATTCGGCTTGCAGGGAATAGACGCCTTTGGGGTGGATGTCGAGGTTGATTGCGCAGTTGGATTGCCAAAAACCGTTCTTGTGGGACTGCCCGAGCAAGCCGTGAAGGAAAGCGTCCACAGGATCGAGAGGGCGCTGGCCAATCTGGGCTTTCAGCGCCCGCGGGGGCGGACGGTGATCAATCTGGCCCCGGCGGACACGCGTAAGGAAGCCGGGGCATTTGACCTGCCGATATCGCTTGGGCTCCTTGTGGCGACCGGGCAATTGGATTCGCAAGCCATTGAAGGCCATGCCTTTGTCGGCGAACTCGCGCTTGATGGAAGTGTCAGGCCGGTGAAGGGCGTGTTGTCCATCGCGATGGCAGCGCAGGCCCGCGGGGTACGGTGCCTAGTGGTGCCCAGGGAGAACGCCCGGGAGGCCGCCGTGGTGGATGGGCTCGGCGTGGTGGGAGTTGGCGGCTTGGGGGAAGCGGTGGCCCACCTGACGGGCATTTCGGCAATCCAGCCCACGGAGCGCTCAGTCGTGGCGCCAGCGGCGGAGATGAACCGCTACCCGATCGATTTCGCGGATGTCCGGGGGCAGGAATATGCCAAGAGGGCCTTGGTGGTTGCAGCGGCGGGAGGGCACAACATCCTCATGATCGGGCCTCCGGGAACCGGCAAAACCATGCTGGCCCAGAGATTGGCGACAATCCTGCCATCGTTGAGCATGGATGAGAGCCTGGAGACAACAAGGGTTTACAGTGCCACGGGAAGGCTTCCCGCCGACCAGTCTCTTCTCACCGTGCGCCCTTTCCGGTCGCCTCACCACACGATTTCCGACGCTGGCATGGTGGGAGGTGGAAATCCGCCGGCACCGGGTGAAATCAGCCTGGCGCACCATGGTGTCCTGTTTCTCGATGAGTTGCCGGAGTTCAACAGGCGTAGCCTTGAGGTGTTGCGACAGCCACTGGAAGAGGGAAGGGTGACCATTTCCCGAGCCCTCCGTTCCACGACATTTCCCGCCCAATTCGTGCTCGTGGCGTCCATGAATCCTTGCCCTTGCGGATATTTGGGTGATTCTCGCCATGCCTGCAAGTGCTCTCCGATTCAAATTGAGAAGTACATGGGAAGGATCTCGGGGCCCCTGCTTGACCGAATCGACCTTCACCTGGAAGTGATCGCGGTTCCGTTCCAGGAGCTTTCCGGCAAGTCGGAGGGATCTTCAAGCGAGGCGATGCGTGAGCAGGTGATGAGCGCCCGGAAGGCCCAGGCCGAACGCTTTGGAAGCGACGGGGCGATCGTCAACGGGCGGATGAACGGGAGGCTTTTGAGGAAGCATGCGTTCCTGAATCCCGAGGGGAGGAAAATGATGGAGATGGCGATGACGGAATTGGGGCTATCGGCCCGCGCCCACGACCGCATCCTCAGGGTCGCGAGAACCATCGCCGATATTGACGGAACCCAGGGGATCCTTCCCGCCCATCTGGCCGAGGCCATCAGCTATCGCACGCTCGATCGGAAGTTGTGGCGCAAAGGCTAGGCATAGCCTTCCAATTCGGCGAACAACTGGCTCCAGCGATCTTCCGCGGCATTGATTTTCGCGGCGATCTCCTCCAGTTCCAACTGGTGGGAAAGTTGCGCTTCGGGATCCTTCTCGGTGGCGCAGAGGGCCGTGATTTCCTTTTTCCTCTGGTCAAGTTGGGCGATGGCGCGTTCAAGGTTTTTCAGTTCTTTTCTGGGGTCGGTTTCAACCCGGCTGGCAGTGGCTGTCGCCGTGGTTCTGGGAGATGTTTTCGACCGCTCGCTGGCCCGTTCCCGCTCTCCTGCCTCAATTTCGGCATTCACCTTTTCTAGGTAGGCATCGTAGCTTCCGCTGTGGTTGATGGCGCGGCCGTCACGCACCTCGACGATGCATGTGGCCACCCTTCTGGTGAAGTGCCGGTCATGGCTTGTGAAGATCACGGTTCCCTCGTACTCCACCAGGGCTTCTGCAAGCGCCTCCACCGTGTCGACATCCAGGTGGTTGCCAGGCTCGTCAAGCACGAGGATGTTGCATTCTCCCAACAGAAGGGCCGCCATGCACAGGCGCGCCCTCTCGCCTCCCGAAAGCACGGAAACGGGCTTGCGAACCGCGGATCCCCGGAAAAGAAACGCCCCGGCGACATCAAGGATTTCCTGGTCTTTTTTTCCCCTTGAGGCATGGGCTTGAAGGTAGCCGAGAACCGTTTGGTTTTCCGGCAGGCTCGTGTAGACATGCTGGGCGTAAACTCCGAGCTTGCAGCCGAATCCCCACTTGGCCTCCCCTTCCAAGGGCTGGAGCGATTCGACAAGTGTTCTCAGCAGCGTGGTTTTGCCCTGCCCGTTGTCGCCGACAATCGCCGCCCGTGATCCGTGGTCGATTTCCAAGCCTATCTGGGAGGCGATCAGCCTTTCGGGATAACCGATGGAAAGATTCCGGCAACGGAGCGCCGGCCCTTTCCTGGGTTCGATCTTGGGCGCCCGAATGTTCGCCGTGGGAAGATCGCTTTCAATTTCCGTGAGTTCCAGCTTTTCAAGCTGTTTGCTCTTGGATTGCGCCAGCTTGGCGGTGCTTGCCCGCGCCTTGTTTCGCGCGATGAAATCCTCAAGATGCCGGCGTTTGGCCATGATCGCGGCATTAGATCGCTCATCATGCGCGATTTTCTCTTCCTGAAACGCGAGGTAGGCGTCAATCTTGCCTGGATAGGAGGTGAGCTTTCCACGGTTCAGGTCGAGGGTATGGGAACAGGTTGCGCCAAGAAAAGCCCTGTCATGGCTGACGATGAGGCAGGCGGCGCGAAATTCCGTGAGGAAATGCTCCAAAAGGATTTGCGTCCGCAAGTCGAGGAAGTTGGTCGGTTCGTCAAGCAGAAGCAGGTTTGGCTCATGAAGCAGGAGGGCCGCCAGCTTGACCCTCGTTTGCCATCCCCCGGAAAGCCGTGAAATCGGCCCATTCAGGTAGTCGCCCTTGAGTTCGAATTGCCCGGCGACCTCACCGCATTTCCAATCGGGTTGGCCGCTGTCCCGCATGAGGAACTCAAGCGCGCTTTCCCCCGCCTGGAACGGGTCATGCTGGCGAAGGTATCCAAGCCTCAGGTTGGAACTCTTGATGACCTCTCCGCCGTCCAGTTCCTCCTCGCCCAAGATGATGCGAAGGAGCGTGCTTTTGCCCGCCCCGTTCCTCCCTACGAAACCAACCTTCACATTTTCACTGATGATGGCGCTCGCGCCATCCAGGAGAACTTGTTCGCCATACCGTTTGCTGGCGTTGGCAATCTGAATGAGAACGGCCATGGGCATGGCGCTCCTGCATGTGCCAAGGCGAGGCCATTAAGGCCGGACTCAGCCTTGGTGGATGAGTGTTGAAGTATGATTGGTGAGATCAAAAAAGCTAGCGGGCTTTTGTTTCTGCGATGCACCAGAGATGATCCCGAGACCGAAGAACCATCCTGCCTTGGGAAACGGCCGGGGAAGCGTAAACCTCCTCCTTCAACTCGTTCTTGGCGAGAACTTCAAATTTGGGTCCCGCCTTCATGACCCAAGTGATTCCGGAATCATCGGGAATGTAGATCCTGTCCTCAACCAAGACGGGTGACGCGTGGTTGTGACGGCCAAGCTTTTCTAGCCAGAGGCGTTTGCCGGTGGTCGCCTCGACGCAACCCAGGTAACCAACATCCGAGACCACATAAAACCAGTCGCGGTATGCGATGGGCGAGGGCACATAAGCGGCGCCCTTGGGCCCATTTTCCTTGTGCGGGATATGCCAGACAACCCTTTCCTGCCCCGATGATCTTAGGCCCATCAAATGATATTCGGGAAAACCGGTGGAAAGGAAAAGGATTCCATCCTTTCCACGCACTAGGCTGGCGACATATTGCTCGGTGGGGCCGTTGTGCATCCAAAGAAGTTCTCCGCTGGCCGCGTCGTATCCGGTAACGCACTTGCTTCCGGAAAGCACCATTTGGGTTTTTCCGGGCCGATCGGGGTCCGGGAAGAAAAACGGGGTGCAGTACGACCTTGTCCTGTTGGGCCTTTTGACCCGCCAGCGTTCCTTTCCGGTTTTCTTGTCGAAGGCGACAAGGTATCCATCACTGTCCTGATCGCAATTGAGAACCACCATGTCTTCAAAAAGCATCGGAGATGAGCAGAAGCCGTGCCTGGATAGGAGTTGCCCGGGATTCGCTCGCCACAACAGTTCTCCAGAGGGCGAATAGCAGAAAAGGTGAACTTGGGGAAAAGCCATGAAGCTTGCGAAAATCCTTTCGCCATCCGTGGTGGGGGTGGCGCTGGCAAAGCTGTTTTCAGGATGTTTTTTTTCAAGCTCAGCGACCAGGCAGATTTGCCTCCAAACCTGTTTCCCCGATTTCAGGTCGTGACATTCAATCACTCTTTCCTGTGTTTTCTCATCACAGCCCGTGACAAAAATTTTCTCCCCCCAAATAATGGGTGAGGAATGTCCCTTGATAGTCAGCGGTGATTTCCATGCGATATTGTCAGTCGTCGACCATGTAACGGGAATTCCGGTCTCGGTGGAGCTTCCGTCACCGCGCGGCCCTCTCCATCCGGGCCAATTTTCCGCCCCGGGCAGGCACAATGCCAAAGCAATGGATATGCATGATGCATGCATGGTTCTTGATCTCCCTCATACTAGTTGATTCTTATCGTCCGCCAATTGGAACCAGCGTGCAAGTGCATATCCGATTGCCTCCCGGATGCTGTTAATTTTCCCCGCATTGATGCACCCAGCCATGAGCCTCCAACGGTTCATTAATTC
>JAGWVO010000139.1 GCA_018970845.1 Planctomycetota bacterium | reverse complement strand
TCCTGGCACAAGCCCAGGGGCCGGTGGCCCCCCCCGCCGGCGCCGTGGAATTCAGGAATGTCCGCGCCACCATGGGACTGCTGGGGCCGGCCCGCAAGGACCAGGAAAAATTCCAGCCGGGTGAACTGATCCTTTATTCGTTCGACCTCGCCAACTTGCAGTCGACCCCCGAGGGACTGTGCCGTTACGCGCTGGGTGTGGAATTCCTCGACTCCAAGGGGGCGATCCTGTTTCCCAAGGAGGACATGAGGCTGCGGGAATCGCAGGCGCTCTGTCCGCTCGGCGGCAACCTGGTGCCGACATTCGCCTACGCGGACACCGACCCGGACCTCAAGCCGGGACGCTACCTGTTCCGGGTCAAGGTGACGGACCGCCTCTCCGGGCGCACGGGAACCCTTGAGAAGTCGTTCGAGATCGTGCCGAGGTCGTTTTCCCTGATCCGGCTGAGTTGGATGTACGCCACCTCGGGGGATACCGCGCCGCCCCTGGGAACCCCGGGCCAAGGGTTCTTGCTGACATTCGTGGTTTCCCAGTTCGCCGTCGATGACAAGTCCGGCCGCAGCGATGTCGAGGTGACCATCAAGGTTCTCGATGAGTCGGGAAAGCCGGTGGCCTCGAAGCCTTTCACCGGCATGATCACCGTGCCGGAAGACGAGGCCAGGCGCTTCCACCTGATCCGCTTCCCGTTCCAGCCCAATCGCACCGGCCAGTTCGCTCTTGAGATCAGGGCGACCGACAGGAAGGCCGCGGGAATGCCCGTCACCACGACCCGGGTTCCCTTCTCCGTGGTGGAACCCCGCTGACTTAACAGCTTTTTCATCTCACGGGCGTTGACGGGGGCGGCCGCCGGAGGTGATATTAAGGCCATGCTGCGGCAAGGTCGATGCCCGGCAACCGGTTCCCCAGCAAGCCGGAACCCTCGATCGTGTTCCACCGGGAGGGTGGAATTCCAGCGCCACTCCGAATGATGCGATTTCGCGGCCTGCTCGCCTGCGTTTTCCCGTTCGGGAGCGTCCAGGAGGGATGTTTACATGCTGGTTCTTTCAAGGAAGAAGGACGAAAGCATCGTCATCAACGGTTCGATCGTTGTGACGATTGTCGAAGTCCGCGGCGACAAGGTGCGGCTGGGCATCGTGGCGCCTCGTGAAGTTTCCGTGCACCGCAGCGAGGTGGTCGAGGCCATCGAGGCCCGCGTGATGCCAACGGTGGACCCGCTGGTTGCCGACCCCGTTCCGCCCAGTTTGAACTGAGAATTGGAACCGCCGGGAATTCAGCCGGGCGGAAGCAGACCATGCTTCCGCGCCTTGATTCCCAGGGTTTCCCGATGAATTCCCAGCAACTCGGCCGCCTTGGTCAGGTTTCCCGAGGTTTTCTCGAGGGCCCTGGCCATGGCGCGCCTTTCGGTGCTTTCAAGGTTGCAATCATCCTCCGAGGCGGCCCCGGCCGGAACCTTCGGAAGGTGCAGGTGCTCCGCGCCGATCTCCTCGGCCTCGGCCAGATGAAACGCCGCCTCCACGACTGATCGCAGCTGACGAATGTTCCCGGGCCAGGCGTAAGCCTGCAAGGCCTCGATCGCCGGCTGGCCCAGGCGGGTGGCGCGGTGGCCCTGCGCCGAGAAACCCTCGAGGAACAACCGGGCCAAAAGCGCGATGTCGCCACCGCGCGCACGCAACGGCGGCGCCTCGATCACCACCGAGGCGATCCGGTAATACAGGTCCTCGCGGAACCTTCCCGCGGCGACCTCGGCCAGAAGGTCGCGGTTTGTCGCGGCGATCAGCCGGACATCCACGACGCGCTCCTTGCCCTTCATCGGGCGGATGATCCCCGTCTCGAGCGCCCTGAGCAGCTTGGCCTGGCATTCCATCGGCAGTTCGCCCAGTTCATCGAGGAACAGGGTGCCCTCATGCGCCTGCTGGAAAAAACCGGCGTGGCGGGAATCGGCTCCCGTGAAAGCGCCTTTTTCATGTCCGAATAAATCACTTTCAGCCCTCGCGGGGTCGATCGACGCGCAGTTCACCGCCACCAGCGGCGCGCCCGCGCGGGGACTGGCCTTGTGGATCGCCTCGGCGATCAACTCCTTGCCCGTGCCGCTCTCCCCGCGAATGAGGACCGACATCGGGCTCGGGGCCACCCGGGTGATCCGACGGCGCATCTCGACGACGCCCGGGCTCTCGCCGACGATTCGCCCGTGCGCGCCGGCGCGGGCGGCGAGTCGCCTCACCTCGGCGCCCAGGGCGCTCATCTCCCGGTCGGAGGAGAGCCAGAGCGCCGCCATGCGCGCCACGACCTGGGCGAAATGGGTTTCCCTTTCGACAAAACGCCCCTGCCTCCGGTACAGGTGGACCACCCCGATGGCCCGGGACACTCCCCCCTTTCGTTCAACCAGCGGAATCCCGAGGCTGTCCCCCACCCTTCCAAGGCTTTCACTCACATCAGCCCCAACGCCCGCGGATGCCTGCCACACCGGGGCCATCTCCGTCAGCGCCCTCTTGTTGAGTTCCCGGCTGAGGAACGATCCGCCAGCGGGCGTTTCGGGAAATTGGGCCCTTAGCCGCAGATCCTCGGCGTCGTTGCCCACGAAGCCGGTCCAAGTCGCGTGGGAATGGCGGTGCAAGAGAGCCAGCGTTCCCTCAACCATCGCCTCGGCCGATGAAACGGTCTCGAGGAAGGCCAGGTACTCGACCAGGCCCGCCATTTCCTCGCCTTGCCTGCGGTTGGAATCGGCGGAACCGGCCCCCACCTCCGCCAGCACGCAGGTGTTGCCAAGCAGCAGAACCTGCGACCGCGACAGCACGAACTCGCCCGACTGCGCCACCCCGTCAACCAGAACCGGATTGGTTCCGCTCAGATTGAGCAGGACCCAGTCGCCGCCCCTCGAAAAAATCTCCGCATGCCTCCTGCTGACCTGCTCGTCGGCAAACACCATGTCGTTGTCGGCATGCCGGCCCAACCGCACGGCCCCCGCCGCCGAACGCTCGATCCGGGCGGGCGCCACCGCGGGTGAATCACACCGCAGGGTCAGTTGTGGAATGAAAGCGATGGTGGCTTGGCTCATGGGAATTCATGGTCTCGACTTGGACATCAAATGCAAGATGTCCGCCGGGCAGCCCAAGGGATTTTGAGGCGATTCCCTCGCGATTCCGGAAGATCGCATTCCGAAAGCCCACCATGGAGAAACTCCCCCGAAATCCATGACCGGTCGGCTGTGGGCTCCGCGAAAGGGCAAGTTTCACCCGTATGGGCTGTCAAAAAAGTTAGACACATAACTGATTTTTTATGCGCCATCGGGCAGGAAGATTCCCTCGACCACCCTGTTCCCGGCCGATATATTTCACATTCAAGGCCCCTTAGCCAAGCGGTAAGGCCGCGGATTGCAAATCCGCTACCCCCGGTTCGAATCCGGGAGGGGCCTCTTCAAAGAAACACTTGCAAATCCAGTACTTATCCGCGGCGCCTCACAAGGGCGCCGTGTTCTTTTGTTCCCATGGTTCTCCCGACTTTCGCATCCGCAAGCAGCACACCTTTGGCCACAGAACGCCATTTCACGCTTCATCGGCTTGTCTGTTGACTGCTTTCCGGTGGCAACTCGCGCGCCATGCCGCGCCCCGAAGAAATTCAAACGAAGCCAGGCTCAAACGAACAGGGCCGACCTGATTTGAAAAAACGCTTGCCGGCAGGAGGCCAGACGAGTGGTTGATGCGGAAGTTCAACGAATCGGCGGTTCGGATGGTGGTGAACAAGGATGCGCCGCTGTTGGGGATGTCTCCGCTGTTGGGGGTTAACAATCCGCTCCTCCGGCAAGGACGGAAGGAATAAGCATCGCCGGGTTTTGGAAATTTTTTGTACACGAATCTCAAGGATGCCGATGCCGCCAGGCATCCAAGCCAAAGCCAAAATGGATGGCAAGAATTGTCGATTGGCAAGGGCGTTGTTTTTCATGAAGGGGGCTGATGAACATCGCTAATCCGCATGGGAGTCGCCCAAAACCTGTTTCGCGATGTTGGTGGGCGCCAGGGAATTCATTGACCGGGCCCGATTGGATCGCTGAACCCAAGGGCAACGAAACCAACCAACGCAAACTTAAGACTTATTGGATGTTATTATTCTTTTATGACACGACGGAGCCGATCAAGCGAAGCGGAAACAACTCCCGTTTACATGGACAATCAATATCCGGGAGCGCCGGCGAGCCGCCGATGGCTAGTTGACGCGGCCAACAAACAAAGAGTTTGGCCAATTGTTGGAATCTGATTGAAATCAGCCAGCATTTCTGGCAATAATCATTTACCCTCCCCGCGGTTTGGCATATCCGATTCATTCATGCCATCTTCCACTCCGGGGAGTTCTTCATGAAACCCTCGACGGCGCACCCCAAGCCCATTCGGTTGGCGTTCACCCTGATTGAACTGCTCGTTGTGATTGCCATCATCGCCGTGCTGATAGGCCTTCTGGTTCCCGCTGTCCAGAAGGTGCGCGAGGCCGCCAACAGGACCCAGTGCCAAAACAACTTGAAGCAAATCGGCCTGGCGATGCAAAACTACCATGGCGCGCACAACGCCTTTCCTCCCGGAACAAACAACCATTGCTTCGCCAGTTGGGCGGTATACATCCTCCCCTACCTCGAACAGCAGTCCATGTACGATCGACTCGATCTCAACACCCGGTTTTATGATGTGACCAACCCCGCTCCGGGTCCGTTGCCGAATGTCGATGCGCTCAAGGATTTCGCGCCGAGCGTTTACACCTGTCCATCGAGTCCGCTGCCCAAGTTGATCTGTCCGGAGGATTTGAATTCCATCAACTGGGGCAAGCGCATTCTCGCGGGAAATTATGTCGCCATCATGGGAGCCTGCAACGGGCCGAACTCCGCGACCGAACCGGGAAGCGGGCTCACCAGTTCCCGCGTCGTCGACAGGCGTCCGGCCGCCTCGATTCAGTACAACCAAGGCGGGATCCTTGCCACCAATGGCGTGATCTTCCATATGAGCAAGACCCGCGTCGCGGACATTCTTGACGGCACCAGCAACACCATGCTGGTCGGCGAGCAATCCGACTGGGGCGTCGATCCGGGCGTCGACCCGAGCGGCACGGTTCGCAAGCCGCACGATATCCGCCAGACTTTCCGAGCCGGCCTGTGGGCCGGCAGCCAGCTTGAGGGAATGTCAGCCGTCACGGTCCGCTATCAAATCAACACCAAATCACGCGTCAACTTCAGTGACGGCATCGCCCGCTACGGGTGGAACACGCCGATCCAGTCCGCCCACTCCGGAGGGGCCTTCATGGTTCGCTGCGATGGTGGCGTCTCCTTCCTTACCAGCGCCATGCCCTTCGATGTGCTCAAGTACCTGTGCGCCCGCGATGACGGACAGGCAGTCAACCTCGAGTGAAATACCCATGGCCAAAACCGCGCCTGTGTTAGCCATCGCTTTCATGCTGGCCGGCTGTTCGGGAGAACGGCCCATTCCGCTGCATCCGGTGACCGGAAGGGTGAGCTTCGCGGGCAAGCCGGTTGCCAAAGGGGAGATCGTGTTTGTTCCTGATGCCGAAAAAGGCAACCCGCATCTCCAGTTCGGCATCGGCAAGCTCAACCCCGACGGCACCTACACGGCCCAGACGCTGCAAAAGCCGGGTGTGCAGCCGGGTTGGTACAAGGTCATGATCATCGCCACGAAGAACGAACCGCAGGAGAGCCTTTCATGGATTCCCATCTGGATCATTCCGGTCAAGTACACGAAACAGGAGACAACCGACCTTCGCGCCGAGGTTGTTCCCAATGCGCCTGCGGGCGCCTATGATTTCAGGCTGGAATAAACGCCTTAGCACAGCCCGATCGCATCTTCCGACTTGAGAGAACCGCAATCCGTAACCCGTATGTGGCGCCCACTTCGTTGAGGGTCGAAATGGCATGATTTGGAAATGATTTGCGGAACCTGTGCTTGAGACAATCGAAAAAAATGAAGCAGGCTCCAAGCTGTGGCCAAAGGATTTGAGGTCGATAACCGGATTCAAGCAAGAACGCCGATATATCAGAAAAATACAAAGATGTCATACAGTATCAGTTGAGCTACAAAAACAAAACCCATGCCCCCAGTCGAAATCCACTGTGATCTCATTTCATTCCAACAACTTTTAATTTCCCGCAATCCATTAGGCAAGTGCGATATTTATGCCTTTTCAAAACACATTTTTAATATCCGTTCTTTGTGGACATGAAAAAAAATGCCGATTAAGTTGAATGTGTCTCATCATTTCTTGTTTTCTTCATCAATGGAGTCCTATCATGCCTCTCCCATTGCGAGGTTCCGGCATGCGAGCCGGATTCACCCTCATTGAATTGCTCGTTGTCATCGCCATCATCGCCGTCCTGATCGGCCTGTTGGTTCCCGCCGTGCAGAAGGTGCGCGAGGCGGCCAACCGCATGCAGTGCGCCAACAACCTCAAGCAGATGGGCCTAGCCTGCCACAACCAGCACGACCAGTTGGGGTTCATGCCCCATGGGGGTTGGGCTTGGTGGTACGCACCCACCTACTCGGCCGTAGGTTCTCCAACCACCGGCAAGGCCCAAAACGCGGGCTGGGGATTCCAGATCCTTCCTTACATCGAGCAGGAAAGCGTTTGGAAAGGTTCCGGAACCACAACCATCGCCGATGCCCAAAGGCAGGTGATGGGAGCGCCAATCAAAACGATGTTTTGCCCAAGCCGGCGCCCTCCCGGCCAACTTCCACCCAATGGGGACTGGTATGGAGGCACCGGACCCGGCGGCACCTACCCCCATGCCGGGCTTGACTATGCCAGCAATGCCGGCACAGGTAACAACGGCATCATCCGCCAAAACGCCAGCAATGCCTTCGACGGTGCCCGAATGTCCCTGATCACCGATGGCACCACCAACACGATGCTGATCGGTGACAAACGACTCAATAGGGCCCTGATTGGAAGCTACCAAGGCGACGATAACGAGGGATACACCTCGGGTTGGGACCATGACATGCTTCGATACGCCAGTCCCACCTACCCTCCATCGCCAGACCCCACGACCGGTGACGGCCAACAGCGGTTCGGTTCCTCCCATCCGGGCGGCCTCAACATGGCCATGGGTGACGGTTCCGTCAGGTTCATTCCGTATTCGATTGACACGCTGGTTTGGCAAGCCCTCGGAACCGCCGATGGCGGTGAAGCCAACACCTCGTACTAGACCCTGAAATAGCCCGATTGCGGAGGAATCCCATGAAAAGGTTATTTCTGTCGTTGCTGGCGATTCTGGCAGGTTGTGGTGCGCCAACTGTCAAATCCGTGCCCGTGAGCGGAAAGCTTGTCAAGGATGGAAAGGCCCTCACCTTCGGTGCGCAAAAACTGCCTCCGGGGGAGTCCGGATTCCGCCTGGAGTTCCTCAAGTTGGACGATAATGGCAAAGAAGGCCTCATGTTCTCGGGCCAGTTCAATTCCAATGACGGATCCTTTTCAGTCAAGTCGGCGGAGGGCAACGGTTTGCCTCCCGGAAAGTACAAGGTGATCGTGGAGAAAGGGGCGAGGGGTCTTCCCGACGAGTTCAAGAACCAGTTCAGCCGGGAAAAAACAGCCTTGGCCCTCACGGTGACCGACAGCAAGGAACTCCAGGTCGAGATCGACCTGGACAAGAAGGCCGTGACCGCGCGCTAGTCACGGCCAATACGCATTTCCTCAACATACGCGAGGTGACCACTTGCATGGATTAGGAATTCGGCCCGACCATCGGTCCTTCCGCTCCGTGCCCATTAATCAACGAGGGACAATGCCGTCAACAGCCGGCATACCCGTAATCACATATGGAGACAGGATTCATTTATCTCTATTCATAAGGGGTTTTTCATGAACCGAATCAACAGAGGCGGTTTCACGCTGATCGAATTGCTTGTCGTCATCGCCATCATCGCCGTCCTGATCGGCCTCTTGGTTCCCGCGGTGCAGAAGGTGCGCGAGGCGGCCAACCGCATGAGCTGCACCAACAACTTCAAGCAGTGGGGCCTGGCCATGCACGGGCACCACGACACCGTGGGCAAGCTTCCCTACACCGCCAAGACCAACTTCCGCCAGACCTTCGTGCCGATGCTGCTGCCCTACATCGAGCAGTCGGGGGTGGTGAAGGGTTTCGACACGAATGTAAGCAACTTCTACCTGCCACCCTTCATCGTCCAGAACGCCTACACGGGGCTGTTCGCGACGCCCGTGAAGATGTTTTATTGCCCCAGCGACCGCCCCGGAGCGCTTTGGACCGACGACACCTACTGGAGGGCCCGAGGAAACTATGTGGTCTCCTGGGGATTCCTCACCGTGGGCGGCACGAACGCCGCGGATCAGGGCGTCTTCGGCAACGCCGGCGCCAACCCGAAGCAATCCCGTTTCAGCGACATCACCGATGGCCTGACCAACACCCTCTTGATGGCCGAGATCATCGTGGCCAAGCAGGACAAGAACTCGGCATGGGACGGACGGGGCGATTTCTACAACGACGACATGGCCAATCCCGGCTCGATGTTCATGACGCTCAACACCCCCAACTCGTCGGTTTCCGACGCCATCTGGTGCGTCAACAACGGCGACAAGGCGATGCCCTGCGTCGCGGCGGCCGGGTCCGCCGGGCAGCAGGCCGCCCGCAGCCGGCATTCCGGCGGGGTGAACGCCCTTTTGGCCGACGGATCGGTGAAGTTCTTCACCAACGGCATCACGGCCGCCACATGGCGTTACCTTGGCTCGGCAGCGGACGGAGTGGCCATCTCCAACTACTGACATTCAAGACACGATTTGGAGAATCATGATGCCTGGGCGAATGGCAATCGTGCTGATGGCGGCGCTCGCGGCCGGATGCGGGT
>JAGWVO010000138.1 GCA_018970845.1 Planctomycetota bacterium | reverse complement strand
ACTCCTCGCGCCTGAGTAGCGGATCGCCTTCCAGGGGCGGTCCGCCCGGGGGGCGCGCCTTGACGGGCTTTCCCGTGCGCGGATGGTTGAGGTCATTGGCCGCCTCAGACAACAGCGCCTCGGAACCGTCGGGCATCACCTTGCGCCCCAGGCCCGTGAAGCAGCCGGCGAGCGCCGCGTAGTCGTCCTGTCCCCACTTCTCGGATGGGTGGTGGTGGCATTGGGCGCACTCGATCCTCACCCCGAGGAACAACTGGCTCACCGAGCGGGCCACTACCTCGGGCTTGTCGAGCACCCTCAGGAAACCGGCTGGCGAATCTCCGGCGACCGAACCCCGGGCCGAGACGACCTCCCGCGCGAAACGGTCGTAGGGCATGTTCGCCGCGAAGGCCGAGCGGAGCCACCGCCACATCGCCACGGCGCCCTGCGCCTTGAGGGCGTCGCGGTCCACCCTGAGAAGGTCGGCCCAAAGCATCGCCTGGTAGTCGGCGTATTCGGGGCTCGCGAGGATCCTGTCGGCCAGTTTTGCGCGCTTGGCGGGATCCTTGTCGGCGAGGAAGGCGCGCGCCTCGCGGGCGCTCGGAAGGGTGCCCGCCGTGTCAAGCCAGGCTCGCCGCATGAACGCGGCGTCATCGGCCTCCCCGGCGGGCCTGATTCCCAGTTCCTCGAGCCGGTTCCAGGTGAGCTTGTCGATGAAATTCCTTTCCGGGGGGCGCGGAAAGCCCGATTCCTTCCCAGGAAGCGTGACGCGGCACACCGCCACGGCGCCCATGTGCCGGGCGAGGATGGCGGCCTCGCCGGGAAGCGATCCGGCCAGCATGAGCCCGCGGGAATCGGCACCCGCGATGTTCGGGGCGTTGCTTTCGAACTCCGCCTCCGATGTCACGCACCGCCGAGAGCCATCGGGCATCACGGCCTCGACGCGCAGTTGCCTTTTCTCCCCGGGAAGAACCCGCAGGCCCGGCGGATCAACCACCAGCCTCGCGGTTTCAAAAGGCTCGGCGGAGTCGGCGCGGGCGCCCTCGGCGATCCATCTCGCCAAAAGACGGTACGGCCACGAATCCTCGCGGACTTTCCTTCCGCCGCCGTGGGCCACGGCCGCCGTGGCCTTGAGAAGCAGCAGGCTGGCGCGAGGGTCGCCATGGTTGATCCGGCGGCCGCGTCCCTCGGCGACGATGGCCCGGTGGTCCGCCGCGGGATCGAAACCGAACACCGACAGCTTGAACCCGTTCTGCCCCTCCGCCTTGCCGTGGCAACCGCCGGAACTGCATCCCGCCTTGGAAAGCGCGGGAATCACCTGGCCGGCGAATGAAACCGGAACGGGCTTCACGACGCCGGAAACACGCACGGACACCCGCGCCTCCTCGCCACCTTCGCCAACCACAACGGTGGCCGTGCCTTCGGAGATTGGGCTGGCCAGGCCCGTCGAGTCGATCCGGGCGATGGGCGCCGCGGCTCCCTCGATGCGAAACCGGGCCGCGCGGGTCACATCCGCGCTCCGGGAATCCTTGCCCTTGCGCAGCACGACCACCTGCACGGTGGATTCAGGGCCGTTGAGGTCGATGGTTGAGGGAAAAACCGCGATCTCGGCGCTGGCACCGGTGGCGAACAGGTGCGCCAAGGCCATGGCTAGCAGCGGCGGCATCCGGTAACGCTGGTTGGTCATGAGAAGCCCTGGTTGACGCGGGGCCGGTATTCCCATTCGTGAGGTCAGGCAATTCTCATCCATTTCCCGGCCTGGCGCAAGTTCCCCATGGCGGGCCTACCACCGGAACTGGTACTGCACGAACGAAAGGCTGGAATTGGCCGAGGGCCCCGTCAGCCTGAGGAAATCGCCGCCGAACAGGTAGCAGTACCCCGCCAGGATGTCGCTGCGGGGGCCGAGGTGGAAGTTGAGCACCAGGTCCACCTCCTGGCCGACATCGTAACCCGCCGAACCGTTCGGGGAGACGCGCGAGACTTGCGCGGCGGCGTTGTAGAGCGCGTCGCGCGCCGAAAAGAGCCAGAACCGGTGATACTGGATCCAGCAGGTCAGCCATGGCGCCGGGTAAACATAGAGGTGCTGGTTGAAGTCGCGGATGTTCTGGCGGCCCACCTGGTCGGTCCATCCCAGGTAATAGTGGCTGAACGGGAAAAGCTGCTGGAAGGTGCTGGCGGGCGCCTCGCCCGGATTCCTGGTGCCGGTGGCCATGTCGTAGTAGATCCAGTAACTGGGGGAAAGCGGCAGGTCGGCAAAGATCCGCCCCGCGCCCACCGTGGTCGCGCCAGCCACCATGCCGTTGCCCTGCATGGCGCCCAGTTGCAGCATCACCTCCGCGTCCCATTGCCAGCCGTCGCGCCTGCCGGCGTGGCGGGAACCGAGCGTGGCCAGGCCGACTGGCGCCTGCGGTATTCCTTTCGTCGTGGTGGTCATGGCGTTGCCGGTGTAAAGCGCGTAGATGTCGGCCCACACATCCTTTTGGGGCCTCAGCGACCACCACGCACCGGCAAGGTTGACATTCTCGTTGGGTGACGCCACCCCCGTGGCCGAGGGAATCACCGGCTGGGCCCAGAACAGGTCGAAATCGTGGTCCTCGCCGCGCCAATAGCTCCGCACGCCGTCGAAGGTGCGCCTGGTGTTGGCCCAGTCGAGGGTGCCGATGAGCCTTTGCGATCCGAACAGAAGTTCCTGCCTGCCGGCGCGCAACGCCACCGCCCGATTGTCGATTTCCCCCAGTTTCATTTCCACGAAGGCGTTGAGGAAATCCGCCGGATCGCGGTCGGGAAGAACCGGCGGCAGGTCGTTGTGCGCGATGTCGGCGGAAATGAACTCGAGGTAGACGCGGAACTTGTCCTCGTACCACAGGTCGCCGAACACCCGCAGGCGGTTCAGGTAGTAGTTGTTGTCGATGGTGGTCAGCCGGGCATTTCCTTCATTGGCAAAACGCCAGCGGTATTCTCCCCCCGTCGCGAACAGCCAATGGTCGCCGCACGGCACGCGCTTGAGCCTGTCAAGCCACGGAAGGGAGCGGTCTTCCCCGGGCGGGTCGACGAGGTGGAAATTGGTCTCGAAAAACGGCAACGGCTGGGGCGCCAAATTCGAGAACGGGTTCTTGGGCAGGCTTTCGCGCTCGATTCCCAAGAACCAGTCACGCACCGAGTGATAACCGGAATGCCTGGGCGGCGTGACGAAATTGCCCGGTGGCGGAAAGAACTGCGGGCGCGGCGCGCGGTCCCACCAATCCGGCCGTGATTCGGGAAGCGGGGGAATGGCCAGTTCGGGCAACACCTCGGCGATGGCGCCGTCGCCATCCCCCAAGGCCAGCAAGCCGAGAACCAGCCAAGAGCAGATCAAGGGAGCCTCACCACCATCCGCGAGATTTCGGCTCGCAGCGGGACATGGTGGTTTCATCGGCTGGGCAAAATGTTCCGGTGAAACCGGAGATTCCACGCAATTGGTTTCAGACGGCGTAACCGGGAATAACCGGAAGGGATATCCCATTCTTCCATTAACACATTATGTTTTTAAGATACATTTGCAATTCAAATGAACAAATTGACCCAAGATCACGATTCAACGCGCTTTCAAAAAGCCAGCTTCCCATCGGTGATTGGATTCCAATACCAAGCCCGGGATTCCCGGCAAAAACCAGTTCGCCCCTCGCTTCGAACCGACATGATTCGAAAATGAAGTCGAAAAGATGTGTTTCAAGCAAACCAAAAATAAAGCCGGCCTTGGCGAGGCGCCTTAGAGCGGAATTCAGAATAATGGATCGCACAAAATGGCCGAACATCCTGCTTATAAACTGATGATTAGGTTTAAGGATGAAATAGCTTGAAATTCCGGACGGTTAGATTTTGCCCTTACTTCGTTCAGGGCTCCTTCCTGCCGACCTTCCTTGAATGGCCTCAAGGACCAGTCATTTCAACGATTAAGTGCCCTGAACGAAGTGGGGGGCGAATCTATCGGCAAACCGTTACCAGAAAACCGATAAAAATCCAATATTATGCCAAATTCAACATGCATTAAATCGCTATTTAAGCAGCGCCATGATACAATGTTCTGAAGACTGCCCTAACCGGCCCTTCGGTCCTTATCGCCATACACCTTGAGCTTGTTGTACATCGTCTTGAGGCTGATATCGAGTTCGGCCGCCGCGGCGCTCTTGCTGCCGCCGTTGCGGTCGAGGGCGCGCAGGATGTGGTCCATCTCGATCTGCTCGAGGGTTCTCGGCGTCGATTCCACCGGATGGGCCCGCAAGCTGACCGAACCGGACGGGTTCCTGACACCCTGGGGAAAATGCTCGGGCAGGATTTCCCCCCCTCCGGAGAGGATGTGGGCATATTCCATCGCGTTGGCCAATTCGCGGACATTGCCGGGCCATGAGTGGTTCAGCAACAGGTCGATGGTGCCGGCCGAAAGCGGCTGGCATGGAACGCCGGCGGGGCGGCCGGCCGCGCGGTTGAGCAGGTGCCCGGCCAGGGGGACGATGTCCTCGCGCCGTTCCCGGAGCGCCGGCATCCGCAACTCGAAGGTGTTGATCCGGAAATAAAAGTCCTCCCGGAACTCGTCATCCTGAACCATCTGCCTGAGGTCGCGGTTGGTCGCGCACAGCACGCGCACATCGGCGCGAAACGGGCTGGTCTCGCCCACGCGGCGCACCTCGCCCGACTCGAGGAACCTGAGCAGCTTCACCTGGATCGACTTGTTGAGCTCCCCGAGTTCGTCGAGGAAGAGGGTTCCTCCCCCGGCCACCTCGAACAATCCCTTGTGGTCGAGCATGGCGTTGGTGAAGGAGCCCTTCTTGTGGCCGAAAAGCTCGCTTTCCACGAGGTTCTCGGAAAGCGCCCCGCAGTTCACCGGCACGAACGGCTTGGCGGCCCGCCGGCTCTGCATCCAAAGGGTGCGCGCGGCCAGTTCCTTGCCGGTTCCCGTCTCGCCGTTGATGAGCACGGTGGTGTCGGTGGGCGCAACCGTGGCGATGAGCCGGTGCACGGCGCGCATCGCCGGGGAGTCGCCGACGAGGATGTTCGGCCCCTCCACGGCCTGGAGGCGGGTTTGCAGCGCGAGGTTGGCGTTCTTGAGATCGCGTTTTTCCGCGATCTTCCCGAGGATCGCCTCGATCTCCGCCATCTTCGCCGGCTTGGTGATGTAGTCGAACGCCCCGAGCCGCACCGCCTCGATCGCCGTTTCCATGCTGGCGTGGCCGGTCATCACCACGGCCTCGGTGTCGGGCGCCACCCTCTTGAGGTGCTCGAGCAGCTCGATGCCGGTCATGCCCGGCATGCGGAGGTCGAGGATCGCCGCGTCGAAGTGCTCCTTCTCGAGCGCCTTGAGGGCCAACCTGCCCTCGCCGAACACCGTGGCCTCGTGGCCAAGGCGGGTCAGCTCGGCGCGCATGATCTCCTGCAGCGGCCGCTCGTCGTCGCAGAACAAAACCCGCAGTCGGCTCATCTCTCTACCCCGCAATCCACCATGGTCAGGCCGCCAGCCGCGGCATGCTCCTGCTGTCGGGGGCCGGCTTGGCCCCCTCCACCGCCCGCGACGGCAGCCTCACCGTGAAGATGCTGCCCTGCCCCGGACCGGCGCTCGTCGCCTCGATCTCACCGCCATGCTGCTGGATGATCCGGTGGGAGATCGTCAGCCCCAGGCCCGTGCCCGAACCGGTGCGGTTCTTCGTGAAGAACGGCTCGAAGATGTTCTCGAGCGTCGCCCGGTCCATGCCCACCCCGGAGTCGGCGACCTCCACCAGCGCCTGGTCGCCATCCTGGGCGACGCGCACCTTCAGGGTTCCGCCCGCGTCCATGCTTTCCAGCCCGTTGACCACCAGGTTCAGCACCACCTGCTTGATCTCCTCGGGATTGGCCCACGCGCGCACCGGCGCCGGAGCGTCGAGCACCATGCGCTTGTCGCGGCACACCGGCAGGTGCTGGGCCCCGTCGAGCACCGACTGGGCCAGCCGGCAGACATCGGTGCTCTCCCGCGTCTTCTCGCCACCCCGGCTGAAGGCCAGCAGCTTCTCGGTGATGCCCTTGCAGCGGAACGACTCCTCCTGGATCAGGTTGAGGTACCGCTCGAACACCTCGCGCTGCTCGGGTGAGTCGAGCCGGCCAGCCGATTGCCTCAGGCGGGCCTCGAGCGCCTCGGCGCAGAAGGCGATGCTCGCCAGCGGGTTGTTGATCTCGTGGGCCACGCCCGCGGCGAGGTAGCCGACGCTCGCCAGCCTCTCGCTGCGCACCAGTTGGCGGCTGCGGTCGGCCACCTGGCGGTTGAGGTCGCTGTAAAGCGACTGCAGGCGCTCCATCATGGCGTTGAAAGCCTCGGCGAGGTCTTGCATCTCGTCGCCGCTCTCGATCGAAAGCCGGTGGTCGAGGTCGCCGCCCGCGATGCGCCGCACGCCCTCCTGCAGGTCGCGGATCGGGTTGAACACCCAGGCGTAAAAGGCGCGCAGGAGGCCAGCCAGGGCGACCAGGCCGACGCCGCACGCGGGAACCGCCAGCCAGAGGCTGAACTGGTAGTTGCGCCTCGAGGCGCTGATCTTGTGGTCGAGGTCCTCATGGATGCTGTCGCGGAGGTCGCGGCTGTCGCGTTCGAGCTTCTCGCAGGCGGCCTGCGCCGCGGCGAGCGGATCGGGAGCGCCCACCGCCGCCGCGCCGCCGATCCTCGGCGCCATCAGCGAGGCCAAGGCGGCGGAAAGGGAGGCGAGGTCCTGCTCGATCACCGCGGCCAGTTCGCGCTCAAGAAGGCCGTCGGCGGGGCGGCGCCGGACCGGTTCGGAAGGCTCGTCGATCTGGGCCCTGTATTCCTCAACGGCCTCCCTGGCCCTGGCGAGCGGTTGCAGCAGGCGGCCCGGCGCATCGCCGAGCCTCAGCACCATGGAAGGGGAAACCAGCCTCGCGACGGCCGACTTGAGCGCCTCGGCCGACTTGAGTTCGGCGAGGCGGCCGCGAACGCTTGAAACCGTCTGATAGTAAGACCACAGGCCCATGAGGGTGCCGGAAAGGCCCAACCCCAACAGCAGCGCGAACAACGCCACGCCCAAAAGCAGCTTTTGCCGGATCCGCCAGCCGAGCGCCACCTGGGATGCCCCCCGGTTCAACAAGGTTCGTCCATGAACCCCGCCGCGCAAGGCTACCCGAGGGCGCGAATCGGAATGGATACCAATTTCCCGGGCCCGGGCCGGGGCCCGGCCCGGGCCCGGGGAGCCTGCCGGGGGAGTCTTTTTTCGGGAAAACTTGGGCTTTTTTTGTCGTTGGAGATCGTTCTAGACTTGTCCCCGTCGCAGCTGGTTTGGTGGTCAGGGATGACCCCGCGGATGCGGCCGGCGGACCGGAATCCTTGGTCCGATTCGCCGCGAAAGGGCCTGTCAGGGAGAACGGGAATGAGCCGCTTGAACCGCCTCCATCCCGCCCGGCCGGCCTCGCCAGGGATTCCTTCGAGCCCACACCCTGAGTTGCCTTCGTTCTTTCCCGGGTCCGCGGCCAGGATGGCCTCGGGTTGACGGTCCGCCGGCGGCCGGTTTCGGCCGTCGGGGGGTTCCGGGAAGCGGGCGGGTTGCCGCGCGCCATCGTCAGTTTCATGGATCCACGAACTCAGGAAGCCACGCATGAGCCGTTCACCCGTCCTGTTCCGAGTCGATGCCGACACCATCGCCGGCCACGAGTCGATGAGCCGCTGCCAGGTGTTCGCCGCCGCCCTGCAGCGCCGCCGGCGGCAGGCCTACTTTCTCTCGAGGGTGGAGCCCGCCTCCCAAATCCTGCCCCTCAAAAGGGGCGGAAATGAGTACATCGCCGCCGGGCAGCCGATCGGCACGCCAGCCGACCTCCAGGAAACGCTCCGCGAGGTCCGCAGGCTTTCCCCAGCCGCCGTCGTCGTCGATTCCCCGCTTGTCACCCGGCAGTACCTCGAAACCCTTCACCGCGCCGGCGTCCTCGTCGTCACCTTCGACCACCTCGCCCGCTTCCGCTTCCCTTCCGGCCTTGTCATCAACCCTCTCCTGGGTCCCGGCCGCGAGGATTACGACCATGCCGCCGGCACCCAGTTGCTGCTGGGAGAACGCTACGCCATGATCCGGCCCGAGGTGCGCCGCCAAAGGCCGCAGCGGGCCCAGGAACCGGCGGGAACCCACCGCGTTCTCGTGGCGCTGGGCGAGCACGATCCCGCCCGACAGTCGATGGCCATGGCCAAGTCGCTGCTGGCCGGACTCAAGGGCGTCCGCGTCGATGTGGCCGTCCGTTCGCACCATCCAGACTTCGAGGCCCTCAAGGCCATGGCCGACCAGTCCGACGGGCGTATGGAATTGGCCTCCGAACCGCCGGAGATCGTGCAGAAACTCACGCGCTGCCATGTCGCGGTGTCAGGCGGCAGCGGTTGGTCGATGGACCTGGCGTGCCTCGGCGTGCCCCAGGTGATCGTCGTGCAGCAGGAATGCTATTGGCCGAGCGCCCGCCGCCTCGAGGAGGAAGGCGCCGCCACCTGCATCGGTTCCGGTGAGAACCTGTCCCTGCCCAACCTCAGGCAGGTGGTGCAAGACCTGCTCGACTGCCCGCTCGAACGGCAGGCGATGTCGCGGTGCGCCCGGCAGTTGATCGATGGCCGGGGTCCCGACAGGTTGATCCTGGCGCTGGAAGTGATGCTGCATCCTTACAAGCAGGAGCAGGAAATGGCCCGGGCGGCCTGAGCCGGGTCGATTCAGCCTTCACATTTCCCGCCCGTGGCCGCCAAAGCCACGGGCGGATTCATTTGATGAGACGAGATTCTGATTCACGCGCTTGGCCCGATGGCCTCTGAAGGCAGCCCAAAATGGCTATTCCAACCCAAACCTTCACCGCTTCTTCACAATGGGGAAAAACTTCATCCTCTTTTCACGA